>CAYYVY010000033.1:0-36101 GCA_964475265.1 uncultured Anaerolineaceae bacterium
AGGAGGATGATTATGGCAAGGAGCATTATGACTCGACCACCACGCATAGCGCCTCCTTTCGTGGTGATGAAACTAAGTTTCCGTGCGCGTATATTATCTATTCCGTGTTAAAAGTCAAGTGACCTTGATTACAATAACCTTTCAGATATCTTTCAAATATGAGATAAGGCCTGACAGTGCACTCAGGAGCCCTATCATCCGATAGGGCTCCTCCAGTTTGTAACGATGTCAAGGCGTTCCCTATAGTACGCCCTTGACGATTGTTAAATATTGCTGACGATATTGCTGAACACATTTCCAATGGCAGGTCCGAGCAGCGCCAAAATAACGATCACGACAACAGCGATCAATACAAGAATCAAAGCATATTCGACGAGGCCCTGACCTTTTTCCTTCGGGCTGTACAGCATCTTTTTCACCTCCTTTTCATAGTGGATTTGGATTTTTGATGATGGTACGAATAATTATATGTACTGCATTGATGCTATTCAATAGGACATCTTTCCGATGCCATTTTTACGGGTTGTTCTACCATTTCATTCGATTCCGACACCCATGGGGTCAACAACCTAAATTCCCGCGCGACCGTATCCAATTCAATCTCACGCATACATATCTCGATTGATCAGATTCGAATCAATTCTGATCTTGTTGTCCGCAATGGATTCGCTTGGAATCATGCCCCCAGAGGAATCGTATAAGCCACACGCGTACCCTCACCGGGAGTACTTGAAATTTCAATGGAACCACCTACCTGCGTGATACGATCCTCTAACGTGTTATACCCATACTTTTTATGATCTTCTTCCGACATCGTCTCGATATCGACTCCGCGGCCGTTGTCTTCAACACTTGCCCTCAGCTCTTGTTCACCGATATCGATCATGACTTTCGCTTGCGTCGCCTGGGCATAATCCCGTACGTTACGCAACAAGGATTGCAGCGCTCGAAACGTAAGGACTTCGAGGTGCGGCTCCAAGCGCCGTTCCGTTCCGGTAATAACGGCGGAAACTTCGACACCCGTCTTTTCGCTGTATGCTTCGATGTACCGCTTCGCGGTTGGCACCAACCCCAAGTCATCCAACATCATCGGACGCAAATCGAAAATAAAGTCTCGAATTCGTGCGAATGTCGACGCGGCAGCAGCCTTCAGGTTGTTCAACTCTTCCTTGGCTTTTTCGTGGTCCGTGTTGAAGAGACGAACTGCGATTTCCGTTTGGAGTATGAAGTTCGATAAAGCCTGTGCAGGTCCATCGTGCAGCTGACGCGAAATCGTCCGTCGTTCGTCCTCTTGGGCCTCGATGATTTGCTGGATCGTGGATATTCCACCCCCCATTAAATCCAAGACCGAATCTTGAGGCCCGCCCTCGATGATCTGCAGGGCTTTGGCCAAATATTCACCGTAGCGCTTCAAATGCGCTTCATCACTCTGTAATTTCTCAAGCTGGCCCCGCATGGTGAAGAGACGCTGCTGCGCGTCGGTGAAAGCCTCATATGTAGATTGAATGTCGTCACGCGGCACAGTTTCGAAATGCGATTGCATCTGATGCAAATGCGCCGTGATCGAGGCGTTTCGCTGGGCGAGCTTCTCCACTTCCCCATGGCTTTGTTCGACGAGCAAGCTGATCTCTTTCAACTCTCTGCGAACCTGCTCTACTTCCTCGCGAGACATTTGGAGAAATTCCTCAAGGGGTGAGAGTTCTTTGATTTCTGATTCGGTCATCGCAACGCCTGCTTATTTACGTGTGTCCTGAAGACGTACCCAGCCGTGCCGAAGCGCATATACCGCAGCCTGGGTGCGGTCTTCCACGTCTAATTTATGCAGAATGGACGTCATGTGATTCTTTACAGTCTGGTGGCTGATTCCCAATCGAGATGCGATTTCTTTGTTGCTCATCCCGCGCGTCACATACTGCAGTATTTCCATTTCACGAGGAGAAAGCGGCGTGAAAGCATCCACGTCTCCATCGAGGTGCGGACGCCGAACCGTCTCGACGCCGCGTGAAAGCCATTGGTCCAAGCCCGATGAATCATATACCTGATCTCCGACGACGAAGAACCCTCTGGCTACGTGGCGGATTACGTCGACCAATTTCCCCGCCTCTACGTCCTTGGAACAATAGGCAGCCGCGCCGGCTCTGAAAGCGTGCAGCACCTGTTCGACATCATCGTACGCCGTGACCAGGACAACTGCGGTGTCCAATCGCTCAGCCGAGACCTGGCGCGTCACCTGCATGCCGTTCATATTGGGCAGATTGACATCGACGAGTGCGACCCGCGGTTTCAGTTCTCGGACCAACTGGAGCGCTTGGTCACCGCTTGTGCCCTCGGCAATTACTTCAATGTCATCTTCCGAATCGAGAACGTTCCGCACGCCCTCACGGAACAGCGGATGGTCGTCGACGATGATGACTGGAATAGTCTCCATAACTAAGCCACCTATTTTTTAACCTTGGCGAGTATAGCACAGACATTACTCAGGAAGCAAACCATGCAATATCCACCTATAAACAGCCATGTTCTCCCCACCAGCACGTGGGCTGAATTCCGCTGCTGTAAGATACACTCTCTCAGCCTGTTGGACAAGGGATGGGTACCAGCCGGGAAAGGTCATCAGATAATCCGCCTCATTTTCGGTTAGGTACTGGCTCAGGGCTTCTTCGTCACGAATGAAAGGGATGACCTCGGGTGAAATTAATCCCGCCAGATCCAACAAATCCCGATCTGCGTAGTACCCCAGGGCGCCGATATCGTGTGCGGCGACGATCGAGTCGGGCTCGGTGTTCGCCGCGATCCATTTGGCGCTCTGGACCATCTCTGTTTCGATGATCGCCACGTCACGGCCATAGGCTTGAAAGCCGAGGACAAGGAACGCCAGGGCCGCTCCCCAAACCGCCATGGACCAGGATCTGGAAAGCAGCCTGGGGAGTATATGATCCGAATCAATTTTCAACGAGGCGATTAAGCCGCTCGATCCAATAACGAGCAAGACCGGTATGACGGGCATCGCATAACGGCCGTACTGATAGGTCACCGGCAGACGCCAGGCGTAGGCAGCGGTAAATCCCAAAACCCACAGCAATGGGGCGAACTGCACCCATTTCTTTGCACGATACATTTGGAAAGCGGAGATGATGAGACCGGGCAGCAAGACGATGGCAGCTCCGATAAAAGGAGCGGAAAGCTGCGCGAAGAAACGCCTAACAATGGAGCTCTTTCGCAGCACTGCGTACTCGGCTGATTTAGCATAAAAAGTACTCGGCCACCAGGTGCCTGAAAGCTGGAAATTCGCCAGCGCGTATGGAACGATCACAATGGCGAGCCCCATACAGACACCACCGAAGTCCATCAGCAACCGCCTCGGCGTCACTCGATCGCGAAACAAGATCGTCCAACCCACAGGCAGAAGTAGGGATAAAGCATCCGGACGAATCCACACGCCGAAGCCGATTAGAGCACCAAGATAAAACGCCTGGAATTGATGGCTTTCCAATCGATAGAGAACGAGCGCAGCGATAAAAGCCAGGGCGAGGATTTCCATCCCGGACACCGCGGCCCATGCCAGATGCCACTCGAGAATTACAAGCGATCCCGCCCACAGCATCCAGCGGCTCGGTTTGTCTGTCCTTTTAATGAACCACAGTCCACATACCCAGGCAGTTGCACACAGCAGCAATCCACCGAGCAAGTAGCTCCATGCCCTGGGATCGATTCCCAAGCGGTATCCCAGCGTTAGCGCCAGAGTCCACAGAGGCGCAGTCGACCCTGCGCTTGGACGACCTGGCAAAAACGCCCATTCCCCGTTGCTATTTAGATTGCGCGCGTACGTTTGATGAATCCAGGCGTCATCCAGGGGAAAACCAAGACCATAGACGGCTTTACTGGTCAATAGATAACCGCCCAGGACCAAGCCCGTAAGGAACAGCAAGAAGAGAAATCGACGTGCATCACTTCGTAAATTTGTGGTGATCACGGCGCCTCCTGCATGAATACCACTTCCCAAATTTGAACCGCTTCTCCAGCGGAGTCCAGAATAGTTCGTCTCAATTCCAGCCAGTTGGGGGAAAAATCACCGGCATACAGCGCAGCCAGACCATCGGGATGATTGACATCGAGTACCACCCAGCGCACGTGATATCGATCGATCACGGATTTCAAAGACTGTGGCGTACCGTTGGGAATGACGACAGCCTCCATGTCCGTGGTGAGGAAAAACCCTGGTGGGTTGTTGACCGCCACGACGTCTGCCGTGCTGCCGAGATCAGACAGCGCTGAGCCAACCTGTGTATACGTTTGCTGCGACGCCTGCCATCGAGGTGAATCAATGGAGGACCCAATAACTCTTATCCAGGTCAGGCTTATGGAAAGCACGATCAACAGAATGATCGCGCCGCCGCCAAGGATTCTCTTTGCTTCGTCCGCGTTCCACTTGCGGACTCTCGCGCCCCATTCGATCGTGCGGTCGATTCCGATGGGCGCAAGCGCCCAGAGAAACGGCAGCAACACCACTCCCGAGTGAAAAATGCCGCCATAGGCGCCGGCAAAGGGATAGAATATCGTCATCAGAACGAGGAGGACGAAGAGATAAACCATCGCCAGACGGACTACTCTCCGTTTTCGCAGTGCGTAGAGGCCGACGAGCATGAACGGCCACAAGAAAATCGATCCGAGTTCGGCGATAAACCTTTGGAGCATGACGCCCATTGACCACAATCGCGTCGAAAGAATTTCTCCGATTCCGGCCTGCCACCAGCGTTCGGGTGTCAAAATATATGCGGGATAGCTGAACAGCTCGTTGTACGAAAGCAGCCACAACGTGCGTCCAGCCCCGGCTGGAAATACGTGCCCCGATTCGAGAAAATTACGAACGAACCAGGGCCCCGTACAGAGAAGATAGCCGAGTGCGAGCATCCCGATCGCTTTAATTCTTGCCTCGCCGCTCCACACCACTGCCACAGCGACAGGCAGGAGCAGCAACAGTCCATCCGCTCGAGTGAGATACCCCAGACCTGCCAGTACACCCGTCCAGAACCACCTGGACGCATTGGGTCGCCGGCTAGCATCTGCCGCGAGAAGGAGAACGGCGCATCCGATCCAGGCAAAAATCGCAAACGAATCCGTCGTCACAAAATACGGTACGTAATAACCGGGGAAAATGGAAATCAACCCGGCGCTCAACATCAAGCGTAGATCGGCGCCGAATCGTCTCGCAAGCGATACGGTCAACAGCGGCAGGAGAACGGCGGAGAGAATCATGGGGAATTGAGCGGCACGAAAATGATCGCCGAAGAGGTACATCGCGCCCGCGGACACGATGCTCGTCAGCGGCATCCAGTAGGTATGCGACGGATGCGGCAAACCGGCAGGATCATCCAGGTAATTCCAAATAAACGGTTCCGTGAAACCTTTGCCGGCAGCCAACTGCCTGGCCGTGGCGTAATAATAGTCAGCGTCCATGTAACCCGGCGTGGACACAAACACAGAAACGCCAAGATATACCAGCAGCGCCAGAGTGAGAAGGAGGATTGTGTCGCCTCTGCTCATCTCAATCCCGCCTTACCTCTCCCCGTTTGAAATCCAGGTGGATCGGATGGACCAACCAGGCAATCGCACCGACCAACCCACCGACCACATAGAACGTGACAAACACGAGAAAGGAAAAACTGAGCGCCTTTTCTGCGGCCACACCTGCGCTGCTCAAATACGTCACGATCGTCGCTTCGCGTGTGCCCAATCCGGATATGGAGAACGGCAGCAGCGTGACCAGACTTCCCAAAGCAACGCTGAACATGATGACGTCGTAGCTCACATCGAGCGCCAACGACTTAGCCAGCAGAAAACACTGTGTGAAGTAAATCCCGTACGCTGCGATGGTAAGAACGGTGCATACCGCGACAGCTTTAATTCCCATCATCAGTAAACCGCGGCGAACGCCAATCAACCAACCTTCTGGATCGAAGACTTTCCTTCCGACACGACTCGTTCGTCCAGCGACATTTTGCAGCCAGTTGAAAGAACCGTCATGAAGAAAGAGTGCCAGTGGTAGCAGAGATAGCATAAAGAACAAGATCGTCCACAAGCGATACTGCGCCATTCCGATTGCGAAGATCGCCGCGCTCCCGACGATGAGCAGGGTATACAAATCGAATAGCCGGTCAGCAAGCACGCTGGAAAAGGCCATACCGGGTGGGGAATTCTCCTCCTTGCGGAGATAAAGCGCTCTCCCAAATTCCCCCAATCGTCCTGGGGTCAAGAATCCGATAAAGACACCGGCGAAGTAAGCCAGGAATGCCTCCCACCCAGACAGGGATAGATTCAGCGCGTCCAGGATTGTTCGCCAGCGTATGGTTTTAACGGCGATCAGTACGATCAGTAAGACCACCGCCGCCAGGATCGTACCGAGCTGAGCTCGCTTCAAGGTTTCAAAAAGGTAGCTCGCATCGATCTGTTGAAACAAAATGAGCAGCAGTATGAAGCCGATCGTGCGAGGCAGCAGCGATCGAAGTACACTGCCAACATTCCGGCTGTGCACGTTTATTCCCTTTTCGCTGTCTACTGCCTGCGGCATCTCATCACACCCATCTTACGCGCCTATGGAAATTGTCGGGGTCAATCACGATGACGGCCAACATCGATAATGGAACGCTATTCGCCCTTGCGGCCGACGATTACGCGGCGAAGACCGAGGAGCGGCATCAACCATCCCCTCGACCGGTTTTCGATCCACTCTCCCATGCGAGTCAACCATCGCGGCCCTCCCGGAATGAGAACGGTCGTTTCTACAGTGTCGATTTGATATCCAGCATCCTCGATCATCGTGCGCAGCCTAGCGAGACGGATAAAACGGTGCGGTCCCTCCGAATGGTGAAGTTTGAAGATCGCAGCAAGCGCATGAACCGGTTCCCATAAAACGTTCGGCGTCGTTAGAATGAGCGCCCCTCCCGGGCGGGTTACGCGACCGATTTCGCGGATTAAGCGGGCTGGATCGGGAAAATGCTCCACAGTCTCGAAACACAGCACGGCATCGAAATCCTCATCGCGGAATGGAAATTCGTAATCGATGATTTTCTGCCAAACGAAATCCTGCAGGCCGCACTGACCAAGCCGCTGAACGCATATCTGGCCCATGCGATCGGACACATCCGCACAGACCGCCGAATCCACCTTCCCATTTTCGAAGAAATACGCTGTTCCGTTTCCGGTGCGCGCGCAGAAATCCAAAACATGCAGTCCTGGAGCCAGGTTGCTCAACCTCAGGCCGTCGATGAAACGGCGAAAGTAGGAATAGGTACCTTCATTGATCTCATCATAATCTTCCGTCGCATCCCAGTGGCGTCCAACGTCCTCGAAGGTCCAATCCGCAGGCAACCAATGAGCGACTTCCATTCTTATACGTTCGATAAAGGTACTTTGCTCTGCATCTTGATGCATAGAATCTATGGATCTCCTAGATGATTTTCAGCTCGGTCGGACATTTCACGAATCCGACAGCGATGATGGATCGATCCGGAACGTCATCGTTCGCAATCCGCTCCTTTTCGTCGGTTTGGAAATTCGTTTCCAAGTTTTTCGCACTACGCTGAACAGAGGTCCGATCACCTTCAACGGTATACGTCCAACCAAGTACCGCGCCAATCGGGAGTGGCCCATAAAAAGGATCCCCGAAATGAAGAATTCGACGCAGATGCGTGAGATGGGTATTCGTTGAGGAGCGTATCCGAATTTCGGAGTGGAACGGCCAAAACGCCGAAGCCAGTCCATGCGAATGAACGTTCCCCGTTTCTTGAAATCGAGCATATGACCATGCATCGCCAAAGCGGCGTCCAGCGATATTTCCTCCAGTACGAGCAGGCCTTTTTCCCTCATTTCCTTCAACAATCGGGAGCCGCGCTCCGTGCGGGCCAGAGCTACCGAGAAGCCTTCACCCTTTTCCTCGAGCTGGGGATTCCAGGCATCGCCAACGGAAATGTCGGTTAACTCATTCGTAAAATCGACACTCAGCAGTGTGCTCGCGGTGAGATAGAAGGGAATCAAGTAGTTGTAATAGAATTTCTTCTCTCGCAAGGTTTCTCCGTCTTTTAATTGAACTTGCAGAAAACCTGGCCACTCGCCCGCCCGATAACGAAGCTCCGCAACATCTTCCAGCGCTTTACCCCTTTTCGATCGCAAGTAGCTGCATATCGAGTCCAGATACATGATCGTCCCTACGTATGGACCGATAATGTAGTCGATTTTGCTTGCACCCGTGTGTCCCAATTGCTGCAGACGTCGAATCGCAGCCACTTGATCGGGCAAACCAACGTACGCCAAGCGCCCCTCGAATGATTCGATTTCGGCAAGGATGGTGTTCACCGGTACCGGCACATACACACTCTGCGCGGCCGCTTCGATCTGCTCCGCAGACTGGGCGATGATCGGCGAAGAGAGCCAGGCTTGCGGAAACCCATGCTGCAGTACGACAGCCCCGTCGATGAAATCATTCTCGAGCAAATAAAGCAGCACCTGTGTGATCACACCGCCCGACGATCCGGCGCGTCGAATCCTGGGATTTTGAGAGTGCCCGATAAATATCTGGCGATATACGCCGACCAGCCAATTTTGAGGGAGTCTGTCGAACAGCCATCGCACCAATTGCGGATAGTCGACGCCCAATCCCGGGCAGGCTTGGTAGGCGAGTTCGTTTACGGATGCAGCATCCTCCCGCTGCGCTGTGGGCAGCGGACCCCGGTCGCCGCGCAGCATGACGACGGATCCTGCGGACAAGCCGGCGCACGTTCCACAATGGGTGCATAATCCGCGCGCGACGACCTCGTCTTGGAGGCGTTGATACACGCTGCTCGCATTGCTGCCCCTGGTATCAATCACAGTACTATCCACCTCGATGACCGCTGTACATTCGCTGTAAATCTTCGATCAAAATCGTATCCACCGACGGACGAAGTAAACGGATGCTCGTCAGTCTTCGGGTCTGTGGAAAGATGGCAAGCGGCGGTCCATCAATTCGGCAAGCAGCCCGAGCACGCCGACTTGAACACCGGTCATAAAAATGACCACCGCCGAAGCGTCCGCAAGACGGCCAAGAACGATCGTTGAAAATACCGCCCAGGCGATGGCGATCACGATCAGAGCCGCACTGATGGGTACGAATATTTTCAACGGCGCGAAATACAACGTGATGCGCAAAACGAGTTGAATGAAATTAAGCGTATCCCGTACCGGCCGCAATTTCGATTTTCCCACCCGTTGAAAGTAAGAAATGGGGATGTACTCGACGATGTAGCCGTTGGTCAGCATGGCCAGCGTGATCGTCGTCGTAAATGAAAAGCCGTCCGGCAGCATGTTAAAAAACGGAAGTGACGCATCCTTGCGGAAGACACGAAGGCCCGAATTTAAATCCGGTATGGCAATCCCGGCCACGATCTCCGCCAACTTGCGAATGAACCACTTCGCCGGTCTACGCAGAATCGGAATAGACACATTCTTTCCCACTCTCGCGCCCACAACCATATCGCATTCGCTGCTGAGCAGCCGTTCCACAAGTTCGGGAATCTGATCGGCGGGATACGTTCCATCTGCATCCGTAATCAAGAGATTATCAAACTGAGCGTGCCGAATTCCGGTTTTTAACGCCGAGCCATAGCCCCGGTTCCGAGGATGGCGGAGCACCTTCGTTTTCGAGATTCCTTCAGCGATGGCATGCGTATCATCATCCGAGCCGTCATCCACAACGATCACCTCGTAGCGCCAACGCCGCTCCTGCAGGATCTGATGGATACGTTCCAAAACAGGTCCGATCCCTTCTTGTTCGTTGTAAGCAGGAATAATAACGGAAATACCAGATGAGATCGCTTCTACCGTCTTTCGTCCAGCGGAATTCATTGTATTTCCCTTCTCAGGCATAAGTCACCTTTTCATATGTGGGGCCTAGAGTACCTGCTCACTCTCGGGCGGTTGGAGGAATTTCATACAGTGTATACGCATCCCGATATTGTTGAACGACACGCAGTTCAACTTCTCGAAATCGATCTAATTCTTTCCAGTCTTCCGATTCGAGCAGATTATCCGCATCGCGCACCAATTGTACGCCGAAGTCGTAGATCAGCACGTGGGAGTAGCCCTGCATTTGCAGCAACGCGACGGCATCGCTCGCTCCACCGGTCGTGCGCATTAGATACCACCAGCGGTCCAGTATCACATCCGGCGAACAAGGCACCACGCAATAATAGGAACGGGGCTCCCAGAACATCGCCACCTTCGAACCCTCGGGAAGCGCATTCACGTCGATCATTACGGGTTCAAACCAACCGAGCTGCTCCGTGAGGTAATCTTCTTTTGTCTGGAAACCTGACAGCACCCGGATGGGACTGGCTTTCGCAAAGAACAAAGACTCTGTAATCGCCGTCAAAATGAATACGAATATGACCAGACGCTGCACCAGCCATCCGATTTCAACGGTTTTAATCTTCAGTTGCCGAACGGAGTCATATCCGACTGAGGCCAAGATTACGAGTGCAGCAAATATCACATAATAATGACGCGTCCTCGTCAGCGCGGAGGCGAATTGTGACCCCAGCGCCCAAATCAGCCACGCACAGAAAACCATGACCGCCAGACGTGCGATGCGCTTCCTGCCCTCCTGCTGAATCCGCCGCCAGCCCAGTATCACGCCGGGAATGAGTGCCAGGAACAGAGGCGAAACACTCGTGTTGAATTTGGGTCCCCCCTCAATGCCCAGGAGCGTACCTTCAAGAGGGAGCAGCAGAGGGTCGAACATCGTCCGCGCATACGTCTCACCCTGGTAGAACGATAGACGTAAATCATCCATGTCCTTGCCGTCAAAGAAGAATGGATAGAGCGGATTTCCCGTCAGGGCGTAGTTCTTTGCCAACCACGGAGCGACCACGATCAATGAAATTGAGACGAACAACAGGATGGGAATCAGGAGGGATCGCCACGATTTCAACCCTGTCAGGAGTGCATTCAATCGCGCCCCCCTCTTCACAATGCTGGATTCTGACGTTCTGGAAGGTGGATCCGGCAGCGATTGGAGCCAGGCGATGAATAGATAAGTCACACCGATGGGAAGGATCATACCAGCCGTGTATTTCGAGCTGAATGCCAAACCGGAGTAAATCCCTGCCAGGCTCAGCCAGCCCCATTTCTTCGTACGGCTAAACTGATCCAGGACGATGATCGTCGCCAGCCCGAAGGTAAATACCCATAAATCGACGTAAGCCCAACAGAGGCCTCGAGAGAGGCTCGCGCCCGACAGTAAAAAGGCAGGTGCGATCCAGCGAAATTCTTTTCCGATCACTCGCGCTGTAAAACCTCCCAATCCAAGCGTCGCGATCACACCCACTACCCACCCCAAAGTCGCCGCAGTCGGACCCGACCGCAAAGCAAGCGCCCAGGTATACATCATCTCAACCAATTGGGGGAATCCTGTGAAGAGGTTGTCGCTAAGATGAACGATCTTCCCGGTCTCTAGGTAGCGTTGCGGTAATTGCAAGTGATACACGAGACTGTCCCACTTCAAAGGCGGCGCAAGCGCCTGGAGTCCCGCGATCACGATGAGAAACAAGACCAGCCAGCGCGATGCGCTTTCCGCAGCACTGCTTGGGGGATGACCCTGAATAACCTCACGCCAGTTCCTGAGCCAGGCCGAGATGGGTTTGTATAAGAGCAGTATGCCTAGTCCCAATCCCGCCCAGGCTTGCGCGACACCGATAAATCCGATCAGCCCTGCAGCAAGGACGACGACGCTCAAGATGCCCATGCCGATGGCCATCTGCAAGGTTCCATTTTCAGTCGGCGAGAAGGGAAGCCTTTCGCCTAGAATCAAACGCCCGATTCCTCCTGCAAGGGCAGCCAAGGTTAACGCCAGCATTAAATCCAAAACGGCTATAAGTGGCGCATTATTCTGGCCACTTGGCCAGGGTTTATGAACCCAGAAATAGGCCGCGATAATCCCTTCCATCCAGAGCAACATGAGCAATGCAGAGAACACGCCCGGGGATCGAACCCGCGATGCTCTTTCGGATCGATCCACGAGTATTCCGCTTTCGTCCTTGCTGCTTTGTTGTCGAGCTGGCTCTCGAGACACGTATCTCTCACTTCCCCGAGCGGCTGGTCGAATTAATGAAGTTGATCGAATGAGTCATTAATCTGCTTCCAATAAAGAGCCCTCGAAGGGCAGCTTTTCCGGACGGATCGCCCACCAGCGCACCCACAGCAAACCCAAAAAGGTCAGTATCGGCAAAGGCAAGTACATGATCAAACTTTCGTCTGTTTCAGCTACGGTTGCCAGGAACAAGCCCCACATTCCGATGAATAGTAAGAGCATCACGAATATCACGGAATAGACGCCGTTGCGCTTCCATCGTTTTACCCAACTACCAAAGACTATACACAGCGCCGGCAGCATTACGACGTAGTTTGTGGTGGCCGTGCGGAAGGCGATCAAGTTGGTGACCACGATGGTCAGCGCGGCAGTCCATTGAAACCAGCGATCATCTTTTCGCCATGCCAACACCCATTCAATTCCGAGATATAGGATGAAAATACCGCTCAGAATTAAGGTGATCTCTTTCGAATGGGCAGGAAAATAAGCGGCAATAATCGCAACTGGTTGTCCAGGCTTCGTGTAATTTGCATAATCCATGACTTGCCATAGCCAGCGCAGTGGCCAATCGGGCATCAAAGCGAGGGAGGCTGCGAAAAGCGCGATCTCTGCGCCTGCTGCCCACAGAATCAGATTCCAGCGCTTGTGCGAGATCGCCCACAAGACGACAAACGGAATGAGCAGGATGGACATCTGCGGTTTCATGGTTGACAGGGCCAGCAGCACACCCGCAAACGCGTCACGTTTGTGCCGGATTGCCAATAATGCACCAATCATAAATACGGCATTAATAGCCGCAAATTGTCCCAGAAAGATGGTTCGTACGCCCGGATACCAGAATATGGAGAAACTCATCAGCAGCGCCATAACTGCCACGCCCGGTTTCCAGTTGGCGATGCGCAAACCCAATACGAGAAGGACAGGCAGGGCGATTACCAGAAGCGTCGTCATGATCGCACGCGCAATTGGATAGGGGAGTAAACCAAACGGTCCATAGAACAGCATCGAGTAAAGCGGGTAATAAAAATGCGCAAGGCTTTCCCCTTGTGTCGGATCGGCCGGTCGGCCGTAGAATGCCACTTGTGCGGCGAGGCTTACCTCTTCGTCATAGGGATTTGTGTTCTCGACAATCCAATAATGGGCACCCGTCCAACGAGCGAGAAAATCATTGCCCCCAGGATTTTCGATTGCCAACCGGTAGCTGACGAACAGCAGACCAACCAGGACGATCGGCACCAGTACCCATGTTAGCTTTCTCTGCCAGCCGATCAACAAATCTCGCAATGTACACCTCCACGAATCCTGGAAAACAACTCGATCCTCTCCGCCCATGCGCCTACTTTTTTAATTAATCCAATCCATTTATGGCTCGTTTTCATGGGTGAGCACGACCGCACTTTCGTCTGCGTACGCGGTTTCCCAGCCGGAGAGAATCAACACCTTTGCCAATGGTGATCCATTTTCCAGCAGCGCGACCTGGATCTTCCAATCCGCGAATATTTTTTGCCATCCAGGGTCTGCCCGCCATGCCGTTATATAGTCTTCCAATATTTCATCGTTAAATAAATCCGTCCGGCCATCAACGAAACTCAATCCGTCCGGATACAAAACCCAAATGACGTACCCGCCCCAATTGTAAGAGTTGAACAGATTTCCATACAACTCGTTCTCGCGTATCGCCCTCACGGCGTCGACAGGAGTGTGTTCGGAAATTGCCTCCTGGATTGATTCTTGATCCAGCGGCAGCATGATTTTCACGCCGGCGGCGAGCAGCATCAGCATCAGAATGACCAGATTGAGAATACGGGCGATGTTCTCGGGAACCTGTTTGTCCTGTTTCCTGCGCTGGATCAAAGGTTGAATGGCAGCATACCCGTGTTTGCACAGGAACGGGGCTGCGACGAGCGCAAAAATCGCGATGTTACGCGCAGCGACGAGACTCAGGTATGTAAATCCAATTACGAGGATCAACGACACCCAGGAGACTTCCTTTTTCGAGAAAGCGAGACTAGCCAACAAGAGCAAAAGCATCCACAGAAACGGCTGCGTTTCGATGTGATGGAAATTCGGTGACTGCCATTCCTGAATGAAATCCTGCAGTGCACCAACCGAGACGGTCTTGAATGGGTACAGCAGCATTTGTGCACCGTGTGGATTGAACACGACTGCCAGCGCGCAGGCGAAACCTATGCCGGTCCAAAGCAGGAGCGAGCCGCGCTGTTGCAGCCACGCCGTCTTAATTGAAACCCCGTTGCGAACAACCTCACGTAAGGCTTCCATGATACCACCGGCGAGAAAACCAATGATAAATATAAAACCAATGGCGAAGCCGCCATGCAGATTAGTCCATAATGCCATGAGGGGCGGCAACAGCAAAGCCAGGCGTCGATTCCCGTCGCGCACTTTCGAGAGCAGGAGCAAAAACGCCCCCGCGAGTACGAAACTCATGATCTGCGGACGAGCGGACCAGTAGACGGCAGAGACGGAAGCCGCAAGGAGCATCGTGCTTGCGCGCATCAGAGGTGGCCCATCCAGCAAAGGCCAGATAAAGACGAACGCCAGCACGACGAACAACGCCGTCAACAAAATCAGACCTTGATAGCCCAACCATTCGTATGAACCGTACAATACGACTTGCGCAAGCCAGCCTGGGTAGTTCCAAGATTGCCCTTGCCGCGTAAGCGAGAACGGATCCTCGCGGATGATCTCCCCGGTTTCGACAATGACCTTTCCTGCAGCCAAATGCCACCAGGTATCGCTATCGATGGATACACGCACAGCCATGGTGAAAATTGCGAGAAAAGTAAAGCACAGGACCAAACGACGAAATTTCAACGCAGCACCTCGTTCATCGGTATGAAGCGATCATTCCACCAACCATTCCGCATCCAGGTTTTCAATGTGTATCGCAGGCTTGAGATCATAAAATACTTGATAATCCCCGATGCGAATTTCGAGCCAATCAATGTCGTTTTTGTGAAATTCGTCACGAAGAAACTCGTCGAGGGCGTCATGGTTGGTCGTAATATAGGCAACTCGATCGGCAGCAGCAACCCATTCATCGTAGGGCTCGTATCGATTGTCCCGGGGTGTGTAGCGAAAGTCGTGATGGTAGGGCAACTCCGGGACGTAGATTAAGCGCTCGTCGGAAAGAAATGCCAGGGGATAGGCGACCCAATAATTGCTGTAGCCTCGCAGTTCACCCTGCCGCGTCAGGAATCCAAGCACGGCTTTGTCATAGCGGTGGTCGATCCAGGTGACGGCATTAAGCTGCGTTGTGATTCCTGGAGGATTTCGCACGGCGGCCTGGATATTTCCCCAGAAATTGAAAGCAAGTATTCCCAGAATTAACACCACACTCCATTTCTTCTCAATCGCCGGCCTCCGCTTCACCACAAATTCGGCGGCAAACAAGGCCATCGGCACGGCAAACGGAATGAAGTAGCGTCCGGAAGGATCCGCGCCGAAGGGCGTAAGAACGTACCCAAGGATAAGGCAAGCGCAGACGCCCAATAAGAGCAATTTCCCAACTTGCCTGCGTCCCGTCCTTCTCATCCCCGCAAACGTGGTGACGCTGACCACCAACCAGAATGCAAGCGCAAAAGGTAATAGCGGAAGCGCCAGCCAACGGACCTCCCAGGGAGGCCGTAAACCAAAGATCGCGCTCGTGCCCAGGAGGGTGAAATAGCGCATGCGGCTTAATATTATGCTAAGCGGATTGCCTGAAGATGCCCCCGCGATCGCCGAACCCATCAATTCCTGAAGCAACTGTCCGGGTCCGTGCGAGACCGCCCATACGATCCAGGGCGATGCGCCGATTGAAGCTGCGATTAACAACAACACGCCACGAAGGATCAGCTCTCGTTTGCCAAGATGGTTTGAAGCCTTCCAGAGAATAAAGCTGCCGCTGGGCAGACTGTAAATTAGAGTCAATCCAAAAGTCCAGAAGCCCAAACCCGCAAGCAAGCCCCACAGCGCGTAAAGGCGAACCGAACCGGGCGATTCGTTGATTTTCAATGCAAGGATGAGAATGAGGTTGCCAATCAGCAGTGCCTCTCCGTATCCTCCCAGCGAGACAGTTGTATACAGGGTGACGTTAACCGACGGAATCGCCATGAGCAAACCCGCCACCCAACCTGCCCATCGAGAGCGAAATATCTTCCACCCGAGGTACATTGTCGTTCCGACAGTGCCAGCATACAACAGCACCTGCACGGTGCGGATTACGAACACCTGCTTTCCGAACGCGGACATTGCGAGAGCCACGAGGGAAGCATCCAGGCTGCCCATATACGTCTGTCCGTAGAAGAACGTCGGCCATTCCCCATTCAGGATATGCCTCGCCATCAATCCGATGATCGCTTCGTCGGCATTGAACGGGAAGGCGTCCATCGCCAATAATGCCGCCTTAAACCCAACCGCAATGCCGAGAACGGCCAGACAGGCCGCGATGTTCGAAATCCTCTGATTCAAACGCTTTCCCACCTCATGCCGCCTTTGTATAATCCACGTATGCGCCTTCGTCGATTTCTGAATCCACAAACGATCGTTTTCATCCTTTCACTCGTCGCCCGGACAATTTCGGGACCGCGCACGATTGACGATGCTTTCATCACCTTTCGCTATGCGCAGAACATGATCTCCGGTCATGGCTTGGTCTACAATCCTGGTGAAGCCGTATTGGGGACAACGACACCAATCTATGCACTCCTCATGACGGGGTTGGGTTTGGTGGCCGGCGGTGCACACGCCCCATTCCCAACCATTTCGGTCGTCGTCAATGCACTCGCTGACAGTCTGACATGTTGGCTACTCGTAAAGCTCGGGGAGACGCTTGGCCATCGGCGTGCCGGACTGTCAGCGGCAATCGTATGGGCCATCGCCCCGTGGTCGGTGACATTCGCCATCGGCGGCATGGAGACGAGCTTGTTCGTGCTCCTGATGGTGTCAACATTTTACCTACATTCGACAAACAGGCCAATTTGGGCCGCTTTGATGGCCAGCCTCAGCCTGCTGACCCGTCCTGACGCGCTGCTGTTCATCTTGCCCCTCGCCATCGAACGCTTTCGACAAATCGTTGTCGGGCGGCACCCGCGCTCACCCCGATCGGTAATGTTGGAGACCACGGCGTTTTGCATCCCGGTCGCCGCTTGGGCGGTCAGCGGGTTTCTGGCATACGGCAATCCCATCCCGCAATCGATCCTCGCCAAAGTCGCCGCCTATCGCCTCCCCCCGGATGCTGCATTTACACGTCTGCTGCAGCATTACGGCACGCCGTTCCTTGGCCATGAAATTCTCGGAGTCTGGTGGATCGGAGCAGGGCTTCTCATTTTCCTGACGCTGTTCCTCATCGGAACAACAGAAATGCTACGTAAGAACATCCAAACCTGGCCGTTGTTTGCATTTCCCTGGGTCTACTTCATTGCTTTCGCCATCGCCAATCCGCTCATCTTCCGCTGGTACCTTACCCCTCCGCTACCGATGTATTTCCTGGGGATTTTCATCGGCATAGAAAGAATCGGCGAGCACTGGAAACCTCCCACTTTGCTCATCGCGGCGACAACCCTTGCCTTCATCTCCTCGCTGCACGGATGGACCTTGCATCCCGATCACGGGCCCGAAAACCCTGCTCCGAAAATGGCTTACATCGAGTTGGAGCTCCTGTATCAAAAGGCGGCGCAAAAACTTCAGGATCAAATCAAGCCGGAGCAGGTGCTTGCTGCAGGTGACATCGGCGCATTGGGCTACTACACCGGCGCTCACATGCTGGACACGATCGGCTTGATCTCTCCGCAATCCGTGTCCTTTTATCCCATTCCAGCTTCCGAGTACGTGATCAACTACGCCATTCCCGCGGATTTAATTCTGGAAACCGAACCGGAATTCTTCGTCACCTTGGAGGTGTATATCCGCAAAACACTGCTTGCAGATGAGAGATTCGAACGGCGCTATCAACAACTCACGCGATTTCAAACGGATATTTACGGCAGCGAAGGCATGTTGATCTATCAACGAGTTTCGAACCAATGAGACGTTATTTTTCCGTTTTCGTCCTCCCCCTGGCAATCATCATCTATGTTGTTTGGATCATCCAAGGCCTGGGAGAAGTGCCTTTCCATCCGGATGAAAGTTCGTTGCTCTACCAAAGCCGGGACTTCGAACGTTGGCTCACGGATCCACTTTCGCTCGCCTGGGATTCAACAAACCCGGACGATTACGATCAGGAATACAGGGCACTTAATGCCCCGCTGACGAAGTATGTCCTCGGAATCGGACGACGGCTTGCGGGCTACGGTCCCGAAGCCGTATCAATCGATTGGGATTGGTCGAAATCCTGGGAAGCGAACAAAACAGCGGGAGGTCTTCCCGCAGATGCGCTGCTTTTCGGAAGTCGATTGAGCGTAGCGCTGCTGTTACCGTTCAGCCTGCTGCTGATCTATCGCAGCGGCCTCGCTTTGAAAAACAAGCGGACGGGATTCGTCGCTGCTTTTCTGCTCGCCACCAACGCTCTCGTCCTGCTTCATGATCGGAGGGCGATGGCGGAAGGCGTGCTGACATTTGGCGTATGTCTGGCCATCCTGGGCATGCTCGAAGCCGATCGAAAACCCTGGCTGGCCGGTTTGGGCGCAGCATTGGCTACGATGGCGAAGTATTCTTGCGCCCCGTTGCTGCTGGTTAACTTTGTGGCCTGCGTGTGGTCCGTGCCTCACGAGTCACCGCAGTATACAAGAATCTTGAAAAATCTACTTATCTATATACTGGTCGTAACGATCACGATGTTCATCCTCAGTCCGATCGCCTGGACGCATCCGATCCAAGCGTTTACCCAAATCTGGAACGCTCGCCAGGAATTCGTACAAAGACAGGTCGATACACTGCGGGCGGTGCAGCCCGGCTACGTACTTGAAACGCTGCCTGCGAGAGTCGCGGTCATGCTCGGCCAGCTGTACCTGACTCCACTGCAGTTCGAGGAGATCGGCAATTATCATGCACAAATCAGCATCATGCGTGAAGCATACTTGGCGAACCCCCTCCACAGTTTGTTGCGCAATTCGGTGGGCGCTGGATTGAGCCTTCTTGTGACAATTTTGGGGATCGTAGCGGGTGTGCGACATCTGCTTTCTTCCCGCGAAAACCGCACGAAGCGCATGGTTGTGCTGACTTTCACAGCCACCTTGCTTCAGATGATTGCGCTGCTGATCGCCAACCCATTGCCCTACCAACGCTACTGGATTCCGGTTGTGCCCTTTATTTGTGTATGGATGACCTACGGCGTCGAAGAACTCATCTGCTTAACGAAAAAACAGGCCGCCAAACCAGCCAACGACCTGCCCGACCCAAGTTGAGATTTCGATCACTCCCGCAAGTAATCAACCAGTTTGCGGCGGTGACCTGGATGGCGCAGCCGGTTTAGAGCTTGCGCTTCAATTTGGCGCACGCGCTCCCGCGTCACACCCATCTTCCGCCCCACTTCTTCCAACGTATAACTCTGGCCGTCCATGAGTCCATAGCGAAGCTGCAGGATATGAACCTCCCGCGGCGGAAGATTGGTAAGCACATCACGCAAATGCTCTTTCAGCAAATTATGCATCACGGCTTCCGGAGGCGCGGGTGAATCGCTATCCTCGATGAAATCACCCAGCTCTGAATCTTCTTCCTCATCCGTGGGTGTTTCGAGCGAAAGCGGCCTTCGTGCCACCTGAATCATGTTTTCGACTTTTTTCGGCGGCACGTCCAAAGCATTGGCAAGCTCTTCTGTCGTCGGATCGCGTCCCAACTCTTGGGTCAGCTGATGCGAGACGCGCAGCAGTTTATTGATCTGGTCGCCCATATGAACCGGGACGCGAATCGTCCGCCCCTGGTCGGCGATCGCCCGTGTGACGGCCTGCCGAATCCACCACGTCGCATACGTGGAAAATTTATGCCCGCGGCGATAATCGAACTTCTTCGCCGCCCGGATCAAACCGATGTTTCCTTCCTGGATCAAATCCAGGAAAGGAACCCCTCGGCGCATGTATTTCTTGGCGACGCTGATCACCAGACGGGAATTGGCAGTGATTAAATGCTCACGCGCAGCCCAACCGTCCTCAATGAGCAATTGATATTCTTTTCTTTTCTTGAGCGAAACAGACACCTCTGCGAGTTGTTCTCTCGCCTTTCGCCCAATTTCGATTCGCTTCGCCAGCGACACTTCTTCCTCAGCCGTCAACAGCGGAACGCGTCCGACTTCCTTCAAGTAGAGCCCCACGGTATCGTCCGTGTCTACGGCGGAAAGATAATTCTCTTCTTCCAGGGCCGCAGTAGCACCGTTCGGATCCGCAGATTCGGCTTCCGAACTTTCATC
The DNA here is from genome assembly GCA_964475265.1 of uncultured Anaerolineaceae bacterium. Classification (GTDB taxonomy): domain Bacteria; phylum Chloroflexota; class Anaerolineae; order Anaerolineales; family E44-bin32; genus WVZH01. The sequence continues at coordinate 20,466 of CAYYVY010000033.1, forward strand.
ACTTTCGTCTTTATGTTCGTCATCGAGGATTTTCACACCCACGCCGATCAGCGCTGCGTACGCATCTTCGAGTTGATCGATGTCGCGTTCCACTTCGGGAAAGAACATCAGGATGTCGTCAATCGTCACGTATCCGCGTTCTTTCCCCAGATCGACGAGCTGCCCAATCCCGGGATGTTCCTCCTCGGCGTATAGATTTACATCTTCATTGGGATCAAAGCGCGTTTCGAAATCAGCCTGGTGTTCAGCCTGCTTCACGCGCCGATTATTCTGTGCCGTCCCTTTTTTGTTCTTCGTCATCTCCACTCTCGATAATAATCTCGTGCAAAACCCCCCAATCCCAATCTATACAGACAGTGAGGTTAATGTGTTGCTCGTCCCGGCATCCACCCAATGCTGAAAACACAATTCAGTCGATGCATTGTTTATGATTCAAACACCTCAAATCGACGATGATGACATCGCCAGGAATGTCGATAACCGATCTGCAGGTTGAGTGTGTTTGCCGACGTTGAAATACGGTTGATTCGCTGCCTATTGCATCGTAGGATGGTCGAGGCAGTGACATCCTCTTACTTCGCCAATCCACCGGAACGCAGATAACTAATAATTATCGTTATCGACTCACACCGCACATTATGATAATGGCTTGAAAATGGATCCGCTTACCCCCTCTACGAATGCATTTACCTGCGTCCAAAGCTCTCAAATTGGCGATGAATTTCGCACTGCATATCTGTATGGTTAAAATACCACACAAAAGCCATTCTCGATAAACATTACGATATTAAATTATTCTTTACTTTACCAATACCTCCGGGCGATTCCGCGTTAATCGATGGATTTTCGCTCCTCATAGCACGAGAGGAAGTCCCTCCTACCGATGCAAGATTGTATTGTGATTCCAGAGCACACTATACAAAAAATCAACCCCGTGAGTCAATAGGCTGTTCCCAACTCCTTTTTCAACACACTCGTCCCGCAGAAGTTACGCAGGCGCTGACATTTACCGTTTACTAAATTTGCTTGACAGCATCCGCAACGACTTTTAGAATGAAAACTCCCGTTCCCCATTATCTATATTCAGGAGGAGTCTAATTCAATGTTCACAATGCAAGGTTTAACGCTGTTCGAACAGATCGCCGTGTGGGGGGTATTGGGGGTGGCGATCATTGGTTTGCTTTACGCAGTATTTCTGCGCGCCCAAGTGCTGCGTGAGGACAAAGGGACCGATCGTATGCTGGAGGTTTGGAACGCGATCCGGACGGGAGCCGACGCATACCTCCGCAGACAACTTAAGTCGATCCTGCCTATGATTTTCGTACTGACGATCGCACTATTTCTCTCCGTCTATATCGTCGAACCTTCGCCGGAAGCCATGGAACGCTTTGCCGGCAGGAGCCAAGATGAAATCCGCTTGTTGATTGGGCTGGGCCGCGCGCTCGCATTTGTTTTGGGCGCAGGCTTCAGTCTTTCCGTCGGCCAAATCGGTATGCGCATGGCTGTTCAAGGAAACGTGCGCGTGGCTTCCGCGGCGAGAACATCATTCGGCGACGCGTTGCGGATCGCTTATCGCTCCGGAACGATCACCGGTATGTTGACGGACGGTTTGGGATTGTTCGGCGGCACGCTGATTTTCATCGTCTTTGGAATCGCGGCTCCCGATGCCCTGCTGGGTTTTGGTTTCGGCGGTACGCTGCTGGCATTATTCATGCGAGTGGGAGGCGGCATCTACACCAAGGCAGCCGATGTCGGAGCCGACCTGGTGGGTAAAATCGAAGCGGGAATACCCGAAGATGACCCCCGCAATCCTGCCGTTGTTGCTGACCTGGTGGGAGACAATGTTGGCGACTGCGCCGGGATGGCGGCGGATATTTTCGAATCCTACGAAGTCACGATCGTTTCCGCGCTGATCCTGGCGCTGGCGCTGTGGCACATCACCGGAGATCTGCACTGGATCATCTACCCGCTCCTCGTGCGCGGCATCGGCGTGCTATCCTCGATTTTCGGAACCTACGCCGTTAAAAGCTCACCTGGGATGAGCGGCGACGCCATGAAATCCATCTTCCGCGGCTTCCTCACCTCCGCGGCGATTTCCGTCGTCAGCTTCCTCGTCCTGGGATACTTCTATCTGCAGGACATTCCGGGCGGCTGGTGGCGTCCCTTTGCGGCGACCACAGTGGGCGTCCTTTTGGCCATCGCCATCGACCGTCTCACGGAGTACTTCACCAGCAGCCACAACGCGCCGGTGCAGGAAATCAAGAAAGCCACCGATACGGGACCGGCAACGACGATCCTCTCCGGTATCGCCATCGGCTACGAATCCAGCGTTTGGTCGATCCTGGTCATCGCCATCACCATCTTTTCCTCGATTGTAATTTTCGGCACGATTCCCGGAATTGAAGGTAGCGAACAGGTCACCTACATTCTCTACGGTGTTGCCATGACCGGCATCGGTATGCTGACACTCACGGGCAACAACGTGGCCATGGACTCATTCGGTCCGATCTCCGATAACGCCAACGGCATCGGTGAGATGGCATGGCAGGACAAGAGCGACAAGGATACGGTACAAGCAAAGCAAATCATGGCCGATCTCGACGCTGTGGGGAATACGACCAAAGCGATTACCAAAGGTGTCGCCATTGGTTCGGCTGTCATCGCTGCCGTGGCGCTCTTTGGATCCTACATCGTTGATGTGAGTCGTGCGCAAGCCACGCTCCTGGTTCCATTAGCCGAGCGCATCAGTTCCATCGGCATTCGCGTTGACACGCCCAAGGTCTTCGTCGGTATGCTGATCGGAGGCGCACTGCCCTGGCTGTTCTCCTCGTTCGCCATCAACGCCGTCAGTCGGGCTTCTTCGCTCATCGTGGAAGAAGTACGCAGACAGTTCAAACTAGGCGTGCTCGAAGGTAAATGCGAACCGGACTACAATCGACCCGTCGCTATCGCCACCACTGCCGCGCAGAAAGAACTCATCTCCCTGGCGTTGCTTGGCGTGATCACACCGATTGTTGTCGGTTTGGTTTTACAGGTCGAAGCCCTCGGTGGCTTTCTGGCCGGGATCATCCTCTCCGGACAACTGCTCGCCGTGTTCATGAACAATGCCGGCGGCGCCTGGGACAACGCCAAGAAGGCGATCGAAGACGAACCATCCGATCCGGCGAACAATACCGGCAAAGGCTCGGAACGACACATGGCCAGCGTGATCGGCGATACGGTCGGCGACCCGATGAAAGACACCGCCGGGCCAGCGTTGAACCCCATGATCAAAGTCGTCAACCTGGTTTCCGTGATTATTGCGCCCATTGCGGTGCAGTACAGTAACCTGAATCTGGGTGTGATCTCCGTCGCAGCCGTACTCGTGCTCATCCTGGTTTGGGCTGTCTACCAGAGCAAGCGCACTGCACCAAGCTTGGTCGACACGGTGGATTAAGTGTCGTAGAAAAGTTTCAACAACCGGCTCTGAAAAGGCTCGGCGAGAACCGAGCCTTTTCCCTTTTTAACGGCGGCAGCGTTTCAAGATACGACTTTCCTCTGTTGCCAATCGTATTCACTCTTGTACAATGAGAGACGGTCACGCCTGGATCACTTGATATACGGAATGCGGCGAAATGCGAGGCCCTCGATTCGAAGCCAGCTGCACACGCGATCCGTTCTGTTTGATTGAGGCAGGAGGAGAAAAGACCATGACGATAAAGAACAAGAAACTAATCATCTATCTGGTCTCACTTCTCTATCTGTTCGTAGTCAGTGAGTTGTCGATCGCCAATCCCCAAGTACGGCAAATTGCTGCTTTATCCTTCACATTTATCTTATGTGGCATGCTCCTTTCCCGGATCAAGAGCAAACAACCCTTCAAGATCGCTAAAGTGACCCTCGTGATGTTCTTGTATCTCGCGCTGCAAGCGGCGCACATATTTACATCGCCTCTGCCGTACGCAAGCGTAGAACGGGCACTGTGGGGTTTGATCCTGTTGGTTGCTTTCATCGTTGTACAGGATTCTTTGGAACACCATTGGGACATTCGCACCTGGGAAAATGCGCTTATCACAGTGGCCTTGTTCGTGACATTACGGGAGTTGGCGACCGCTGCATTATGGCTCTTTCAATGGCATAACATCACTGGACACTTCTTCCCTTTGCCGCCGGTTGGCTATCGAAGTGCCGGATTCCTTCTCGGCCATCCGAATATCCTCATGGGTTATTTAAACCTAGTGCTGGTAATCGTTTTCGTGCGCGCTTTGAAGGATGTCTCCACACGCATGCGCATCGTCTACGCCGCGATCATCACGCTGTTCATTCTGCTTGCATATTTCGCTTCGTCCAGAGGGGGTTGGCTCGGCGCCGTCGCAGGATGTGCTGCGTCCGCCGTTCTCGCTCTTGGTCCATCCATGATTGCGAAGCTTAAAGGAACGACGGGGATCGCAAAACGAAAAATTGCACTGCGGTACGTTGCCGGGATCGGGATTTCCGCCATCGTCGTTCTTTCCCTGACCTACCTGTTCTTCATCCAATCTCAATCCGTGCCCGGGCACGGGACAATTGCCACTTCTCGATCGAAAATCTGGGGAGCCGCCTGGAATGTATTCCGCTCATCGCCCATCTGGGGTCATGGCGCAAGCGCTTTTCCCATACGCTTCGCCCGTGAGAATCAAATTCCCCCCGGATTTGCGACCAGTCACGCGCATAACCTCGTGCTCCAGATTGCCGCCGAAAATGGAATCATCGGGTTGCTTGTAGCTTTCGCTGCGTTTGTCCTCATCGTTCGAGCAGGGTATCAACGTTGGCGGGAAGCAGACCTGGCAGACCGGTATGAGCTGGCAACATACGCGGGCGCTGCCGTGGCCATTCTCGTTCATCATGGCGCAGATTTCCTTTTCGAATCCCCTCTTTACACTGCTGCAGTGCTTCTCATTCTCGCCTTGTTTTACTATAAGGTTCCAAACCTCTATAAAATCTCAATTCCAAAAAAACCGGGTCTTCTCGCTTTGGCGACATTGATCGCAATTTTCCTGCTAGGTTCTTTGCTCACCTTTCGGAATACAACTTTGTACTGGGATGGCGTCCAGGCCGGAGATGGTCACGACTGGCAAACTGCCGAGGAGAAGATTTGCAGGGCGATGCAGCTTGATCCTGCAGTCCCGCTCTACCATTTCCAGTGCGCCCTCGCACGGGCGTATCTGGCTTACCCATCAGGTGACCTGGACATCTACGAGAAAGCCATCCGCAGTCTCGAAACTGGTTTAGCCCTCGATCCCTACTGGCCGATCCATTGGGCGAATCTTGCCGCGCTGGAATGGGAGATCGGGGACTCGGATCAAGCACTCGCACATATGAGTCAGGCGGTCGAGATGGCGCCCCGAGATGCGGAATTAATCATGCTCCTGGGATGGATGGAAGAGCAAGTGGGAGAAACCTCGAGCGCCGTCGAGAAGTACGAACTCGCCATCGATCTCAACCCTTGGCTTCGATACAGTATCTTGCTCGAACCAGGCAATCCCCTGCACGAGAATTTCCTCGCATCGCTCCAATCTCAAACCGAAAGCGATCCCCGTCTTGCTGAACTTCTGGCGGGCTGGCAAGACCTGCATTCTGGCCAAGCAGAGACTGCGAAGACAAGATTTGAACGATTAATTGAAACATATCCTCAGGAGATAAGGGCATACGTCGGTTTGGCATATGCGCAGATTCAAATGGGTGATCTCCAAGATGCACGAGAGAATGCAATCAAGGCGCTTTTCTTCTCGCCGATTGGTGCGCCCCCACCGTACGTGTATCATCTGGCTGGTCAGCTGGTAATGGCGGAGGATTCTCAAGCCGATGCAATGCTCCACTTTGAACGGGGGTTCTGGGTAGCACTGAATCAATCGAGTTCCGAGCAGTATTACGACCGAACTTACCTGCGGCCATTTCTCGCGCCCGATCTGGTACCTTGGATCGGTAAACTGAGAATCAGCCGGGACGAAGTGGGGAATCTAAAACTACTGGCTGAGTATTACTTAAACGTTGGAAAAGAAGAGCAAGCTGCTGCTCTCCTGACCAGTCTGCAGTATTGAATTCATAAGGTAGGACCAATCCGGCTTGAATGACGCTTGCTCATTCGACAAATCTGGCGTCTGAGGAGGCGGGGTCTGATGGGCATACGACTTCATACAGTACGACCCAATCGTCATCATAAAGTGAACGAAGGCAGCCCTCGTCCCGCCATGCTATCAACCGTCGAAGTGCCGCTTCCATCACACCTTTGGAATCGTGCTGTAATAAAAAATCCAGGTATTCCCGATTGAGGACCAAATAGCCCAGCGCATGATTTGAAAACCACGTTCCAAGATTATCACTTGATTCCAGTCTCGCAATTTCCCCCGCCCATCGAAAGTGGTCCGGGTCTGGGACACAATCGGGCAAGCAATAGAACCCCTGCCCGTCTCCAAACAGCAGAATATGTTGCTCGGACAGCCGGTTTTCTTTGGCGTAGGAAATGGCCGGATAATTGCTTACGATTCGAGATAAGTACTGCGATTTACTTTCCGTCCCGAGGACCACTCCGAAAGGTCGGTACTGACCTGTGTAGATCGTCTGATAAAAGAGTGGGATCGCCATAAGCGCCACACATAAAATTGAGACTGCGAATTGATACCTGGCCAGTTTTGTCCGCTTGGAAAAGATCGCCTGCAGGACATAGACCGTCATCACTGCGATCAAGGGAAAGATTGGGGTGAGGAAACGTGTTTGCTGCGAGCCAAACGACCACAGGGCAAAACGGAGTACGGAAATAGCCAACAAGATAGAGATTGTGCGTGTCTTCTTGAATAAGGGCACAAAGCAGGCGAGAAGGAAAAGAGGGTTTGGAATGTCGATCTGGTTCATCACCGCGCCGAACCGCTCCGGATGTGTGTAGATATGAATTGGTAGGAGAACGTAATCGAGAGCCGATCTGCCGTACCCAAATGACTGCAGGTAACTTTGATAAAGATCCAAGCGCGCCGGGTCCCATCCCTGCCCTCCGAGAAAGAATGGAAAAACCGGATTCCCAAACCAGACAGCATTCTTGATGTACCAGGGAGAGGCGATGCATATCGCTGGAATTCCGAAATAGATGCCAGCTTGCAGCAAGGCACGCCAACCTTTACGCCAGCGGATCAACAACAGGAGCAGTCCCAGCACACAAAAACCCTGCAACCCCAAATACTTGCTGCCCATGGCGAGCCCGCTCATCATGCCAGACAAGATCAGGTACTTGTTTTCTTGAAGTTCATCCCCAATCAAGAAAGCGAGAACGGCCAGTACCTCAAACGCACTCCAACCCAGATCGATGTAGGCGAATCCGGCCAAAATCGGCAGGATGGGGATACCCATAATCAGCGCCAGGACAAGCCATGCCTTCTCACGTTTCAACAACCGTCTTGCCAGCAAGTAGCCCGTGAGCACGTAGAGTGTACCCAGCGAAAAATGGATCAATTTTGGAAAGACATCATCCCGAAATACCATGCCCAGTGAAAATGCCATCTCGATCGTGAACGGCCCATTGATGTACCAGTTATCGGGAAACGGGAACAACTTCCCGGCTTCTACAAAGAGCTTCGGACCTACCAGGTGATACATCAAACCATCGTAATCCCAGGCCGGCGTAAGCGCGTTGACGAAGCTGAGGCCAGCAATTACGAGACTCACACTCACGACGACCTTGCCGGTGGTCGATGCAGAGCGCCATGCTTGTCGAATCTTCCCGGGCAAAGCAATGATTCGCCCGACACTGCGCGTGGCCTCCGGTGCGACCAGGATTGCAGCAGCGATCAAGGAAGTCGCCAGAGCGAGCAGATTGAGAAGCTGCAAGAATGCGAGTAGCAGAATCCAATAGGAGACAGCGCCGAAACCCAGGGCGAAGGCAAAGACGTCCTTCTCCAAATTCTCCAAGTGTTCGAGGTGAAATATCCTGAGCAGATATATACCGGAAGAAAAACATAAAATCAGGGTTAACGACCAGAGAATCAACGTAAACGCCAGGTCCCGCAAGGCTGCAGGACCGGTCGCATCAAACGCACGCACAGGCCAATGAACACGTGCCCACAGGAACAGAAGTACAAACAGCCCCCACCCCACACGCTTGACCCAGTTCGAATTAAAAGCTGCTCGCAAATCCTTCACAATCGCGGATTGTATAACAGACGACAAGTACGGGAAAGCATGTTTTAACTTTCCGTTCGCACAGGCCTCATGTAAAATACGCGCCTGGATTCTTAAGCACAAAATGTCATCACGGTGCCCTTGATAGATAACCGTCTCATGTGTTGATGTCCAGAATGGCAGCTTGACCCACAATCAACGACATGGTCTGCGTCGTGACACGTCTCGGATGGGAAGGGCTTTTATATTTCATGCAAGATTCGCAAAATACTACAACGAAACGCATGGAAGCATCCCCGTTGAGAACGCATGCTTGGCAGGAGGCGGTTCTCAGCCGCTTTGTTACGGGCACCGGCATTGCCTTGTTCGGTCGTGTGCTGGGTCGGTTCTTATTCGTTTTAGGGCAAGTCATCTTTGCCCGCTTTCTTGGACCGGAAGAATTCGGAGTTTATGCGATTGGCTGGACACTGTTGCAGATGCTGGGCACAATCGCACCGTTGGGCTTAGATAAAGCCGTCCTCCGCTACGCAACGCAATATTGGAAAACGAACGCCGCCGATCTGAAGAGCGTGATATTTCAATCGATCGGTATATCCCTGTTCAGCGGAGCATGTCTGGGAATCCTGCTCTACCTATCGGCGCCTCTCATTGCCGGGCAAATTTTCCAAAATCAAGAAATCGCGCAAGTCATCCGAGGACTCGCGCCGGCATTCGCCTTACTCACGGTGATTCAGGTCATTTCTGCTGCGACGAGGGTTACCCAGAAAACACATCACGCTGTAGTCCTGGAGGATTTACTGCCATCCAGCGCAAGCTTGCTAGTGTTCATCCCCCTTTTTATGCTCGGCTTCGGCCTCTCCGCCGCGATCCGATCTGTGGTCGTGGGATACCTGCTGAGTCTTTTTTTTGGAATCCTGACCTTGAGACGGTTGTTTCCCGAAATCTTTGCCAGGCAACCCAAGACGACCTCCTCGCTGGGCAAGTTGATGGCGTTTTCACTTCCTTCTTGGCTCGCAGGGACTTTTGCGCTATTCATCATCTGGATCAATCGGCTTCTAATCGGCGTTTTCCGTCCCGAATCTGAAGTTGGAATCTATCAGGCGGTTTCCCAGGTCACACAATTGTTCCCACTGCTAACCAGTTCGATCGCGTATATATTTTCTCCGATGATCGCTGATCTTTATCACCAAAACAAGGAAAATGATCTTCAAGAGCTGTTTGTGATTAGCACGAAGTGGGGATTGTATATGAGCCTGCCGCTGCTCCTGACTACACTGCTTATTCCACATGGCCTTTTACAATTGCTTTTTGGAAATGGATATCAAACAGGCGGGACCGCACTACTCATACTTTCTCTTGGCCAGCTGATCAATATCGCTTCCGGTTTTGTCGGTTGGATGATGCTGATGACGGGCCGTCAGGTAAAGTGGTTTTGGGTAACAACGATTACCATCAGCATCAGCCTCGGAATTAATGTCTGGTTGACGCCACAGTTTGGACTGAACGGCGCTGCAATTGCTACCACCGTTGGCCTGAGTATGCTTTCGATCGTCGGTCTGGCTCTAGTGCGTTCCGATCTAGGATTTTGGCCATACGATAAGCGGTATTATAAAATCCTCATTGCCAGCCTGATCTCCGCTGGGGCAGCATTCGTTACCCGGGTTTTGCTGCCCGATGATCCATTCCTGCTGGTGGCGTTGATCTTCGTGATTGCCATCGGCGCTTTTTACCTCGTTCTTCTTGCGCTCGGATTCGATGCGGAGGATTTGATGGCTTTTCGGTTGATTAAATCCTGGCTTTCTGGTTTCTTTCGGAAAATGAGACATGCCGAATGATGATGTAAATATTCTATACATCGCTGGCTGGAGCCGCAGTGGAAGCACCATTCTTGGGAACATCATCGGCGAGGTGGATCGTATGGTCCACGTTGGTGAAATGTATTATCTCTGGGAGCGCGGCGTCCATGAAAATAGAACGTGCGGCTGCGGTAAAGCCTTTACGGATTGTTCCTGGTGGAAACCGATTCTGAATGCCTATCGGAGTGATCGGGCGTATGCACCAATCGATTGGATGCGCAAACAACATGAGAAATTCGCGCGCACAAGGTATTTCCCCAAATTATGGATCAACCGATCACGAATTGAAGCGGATCACGAATTTCAAACCTATACGCAGGGGCTCCTAAGCCTGTATCGAAGCATACAAAAAACGACAAACGCAGAATTCATTGTCGACTCTTCGAAGTCACCCACATATGCATTGATCCTTTCATCCATACCCGGTTTGAAGGTGTCCATCATCCACCTGATTCGTGATCCTCGCGGGACCGCATATTCCTGGCGGAAACGGCTTCTACATTCTAAAGAAGCATACACGATGGGCCGATTATCCATTTTCAGGAATGGCGCCATGTGGCTTATCTGGAATCTACTTATCGAAGCGATGCAGAAGCGGCGTGTCGCGAACTCCTATACGCGAATCCGCTACGAAGATTTCGCCTCCCAACCCAGACTCACCGTCGAACAAATCCTGAATGACCTAAAAATCGATGATCGCCTAGATTTCTTTCAAGACCCATCCCAAGTGAATTTAGGCCTCCATCACACGGTGGCGGGAAATCCGGCGCGGTCCAGAACTGGTCGAATACGTATCCGTCCGGATAGAGAATGGATCGAGAAGTTCGGCAGATTCGAGAAACTATTTACAACTGTACTTACAATGCCCTTGTTATTGCGATACGGGTATCCGATTACCGCCGCGCCTGATTCAATTCATCTGCAGTTGTATCCCTGATCCAACCAAGGACGTTGGGAGATTATTAAATTCATGGAACTCAAATCCATCCTGCTCGTCCATAACAACTATCGCCAAACCGGCGGTGAAGATCAAGTGTTTGAGGCGGAGGCTCGCCTTTTACGCCAAAAGGGACATCGGGTCGTCGAGTACCGCCGCACGAATTCCGAGCTGGATGGCATTCCAAAGCCCGTCGCAGCCTTAGAAACCCTCTGGTCACGTCGTTCCGTGCGTGAGCTAAATCGACTCATTCAAGACACATCTCCTGATCTGGCACACTTTCACAACACATTTCTACGGATTTCTCCCGCTGCTTATCACGCCTGCTCACAACATGGTATTCCCGTCGTGCAAACACTGCACAATTACCGCCTGACCTGTCCGGCTGCCAACCACTTCCGCAACGGCAAACCCTGTGATGATTGCCTCGGTCTGCGATTTCCCTGGCCGGCGATCATCCACCGCTGTTATCACAAGTCCGCCGCCCAAAGCGCAGTCGTAGCGGCGATGACCGCGATCCATCACGGATTGGGCACGTGGCGCAACGCCGTCCACCGCTATATCGCTCTGAGCTCGTACATGCGCGATTGGATGATCCGAGGAGGCTACCCTGCGGAACGTCTGGTGGTCAAACCCAACTTCTTGCCCGATGATCCGGGCGCCGGCACCAAACCCGAGGGATACGCCCTATATATCGGACGTCTCAGCCCGGAGAAGGGGATTAGGACGTTGATGCAAGCCTGGGAAGATCGGGATTTGCCGCCATTAAAAATCATCGGTGACGGTCCGTTGGAAAATTTCGTACGCACTAAGGTTGAAGTACAATCGACGCCAGACATAGAGGTTCTGGGCAGGCTTGCCCATGATGAAGTTCTTACATACATGAAAAAAGCTAAATTCCTGGTATTTCCCTCCGAATGGTTCGAGGGGTTCCCCATGGTGTTGCTTGAAGCCGCTGCTTGCGCACGTCCCGTGCTGGCCACAAGGATCGGTTCAATTCCCGAAATCGTTCAACACGAGAAAAATGGGATGCTGTTCTCGCCCGGAAATACGCTCGAGTTGAGAAAATTGGCAAAATGGTTCGACAAGAACGCACCACGGCTTACCGAGATGGGCAAATTCGCACGGAAGAATTACCTACAGAACTATACCGCCGAAAAGAATTACAACCAACTAATGGATATCTATCAACAAGCGATACGCACCTGTGAAAGCAAACGAGTGAGCGATGGCCGTTGAACGACAAAATCAGCTCCAAGAGCCGCAGGAGACTGGCAGCAGCAAATTAGACCCGATCCAACATGTAAACGTCCTCGGTGTTGCCGTCAGCGCCGTAAACCCCGAATTGGCCATCGAGATCATCGAGAATTGGATCGACGCCGGCGAACGTCATTACGTCTGTGTGACGGGGGTTCACGGCGTCATGGAGAGTCAAAAAGATGAACGGCTCCGCAGAATCCACAACCAGGCAGGCATGGTCACACCGGACGGGATGCCGCTGGTTTGGCTTAGCCGTCTGAAGGGATTTACTTTCGTCCAACGAGTGTACGGACCCGATTTGATGCTCGCCCTCTGTGCCCGTTCCGCAATGATCGGGCATCGACATTACTTCTACGGCGGTGCGGCCGGAGTCCCCGATCAGCTGGCTTCCGCATTCAGCAATCGATTCCCGGGAATCCAAATCGCCGGTACCTATTCCCCTCCATTTCGATCGCTTTCTGATGAGGAAAGAGAAAACGTCATCCGTGACATCGATCAGTCGGACGCCGACATCGTGTGGGTGGGTTTGGGCACTCCGAAGCAGGAAAAATGGATGGCCGAATTCGTCCAACTGCTACGAGCACCTGTGTTGATCGGCGTCGGGGCTGCGTTCGACTTTCTCACGGGTAGAAAACCGCAAGCCCCGCGTTGGATGCAGCGTGCGGGTCTGGAATGGCTTTTTCGCCTGATTTCCGAGCCACGGCGTTTGTGGCGGCGCTACCTTTTCAACAATCCCGTTTTCATCCTGCGTATCACGGCCCAGATATTAGGATGGAAGCGCTATTCGATCGAGTAATTTGACGGGATACCATCATAGAAACGTGACTTGGTGACCACATGGATCGACGTATCAGCCGACTCTCGATACTGCTCTTCGCAGGAGACATCCTGCTCACTCCCCTCAGCTTGCTGACCGCCACCTGGCTGCGCGCACTGCTCCCATTTGGCAAGATTTTGGCGGAGGGGAACGAAGTACTGCCGCTGCCGGTGTACGTTCTGGCGGTCGTCTGCTGGTCCGGTTCGTTGGTCATGTCAGGTGCGTACAATTTCGATCGTCCGCGCCGGCTGCCCTCACGTTTTACCCAGCTTGTCACGGCAGTCGGCACGGCCACCATCCTTTTTGCCGGTACACTGTACCTGACGTACCGACAAGTCTCCCGCCTGCAGTTCATCTACTTCTTCGTCCTCACGCTGATCTATATGACGGGCTTCCGAGCCGCAGTCTTGCTCTACGTGCGGCTGAGACGAAATCAATCCATTCTGGGACCGATACGTGTCCTGTTCATCGGCGCCGGCACACTTGGAGGCGAGGTGCTGAAAACGATCAAGAGCTATCATGCTTCCAGCTACCAGGTCGTCGGATATCTGGATGACGATCCCGACCTGCAGGGACAGCGCGTGCAGGGAGTCCCCATCCTTGGCACGCTGGATGACTTGCTTCGGGTGGTTGAAATCCAGGATGTTTCCGAAGTCTGGAGCACACTGCCCCCGCGTGCCTATGACAAGCTGCACGCGCTCGTCGCTCACCTGGAGCGCTTCCCGATTCGCATTAAAGTTATCCCAGATTACTTTTCCCTGGCGCTGGTGCAGGCCAATGTTGAAATGCTGGGAGGTTTTCCACTCATCGGTTTGCGGGACCCCGTGATTCGTGGCCTGCCACGCATGATCAAGCGTGCCTTCGATATCATCATCTGTCTCATCATGGTGATCATCGCTGCGCCGTTCATGGCGGCAGCCGCCATCGCCATCCGCCTGGATAGCCCCGGATCCATCCTCTTTCGTCAGACGAGGGTCGGCGAGAATGGCAAACCTTTCGCGATGTTGAAATTCCGCACGATGGTTGCGGATGCCGAAACCATGATGCTGAAAAAAATGCAAGAGACTGGTGAAGATGAATTCGTCCACAAACGTGTCGACGACCCACGCATAACGAAGGTCGGCCGCTTTCTTAGGCGTTACAGCCTGGATGAACTACCGCAGCTTTTCAACGTGCTCAAAGGGGACATGTCCCTCGTAGGTCCTCGACCCGAACTTCCCTGGCTCGTGGATCGGTACAGACCCTGGCAGCGAAAACGTTTTGCGGTCCCCCAGGGCATCACAGGTTGGTGGCAAATTAACGGACGCAGCGAAAAGCCGATGCATCTCAACACAGATGAAGATCTATACTATATCTACAATTACTCTCTCTGGCTCGACATCAAGATTTTGCTGAAGACGCCCATTGCCGTCCTCCAGGGAAAAGGGGCTTTCTAGAGAGATCACTGCAAGATCAGAAATTTCATGCCGTCACACGAGAGGGCACAACCAATGAGTCAATCAAACGCAATGGTGGTTACGCTTGTCCCTTCAACCGACCACGTGTTGGAAGGACACCCAGAAAGCCCAAACCGTTTTAAATATTTCGACCAAATATTTACCCCACCGCTGAGTGATTCCCTTCAGTTCATCGAACCTGCGGCTGCAGCGCTGGAGGACATATCACCCGTGCACCCCGAAAACTATGTGTGTGCCCTCGAGCAGGCAGCGAAGCAGGGACCGGGATTCGTGGATTACGGCGATACCTACGTCACTCCTGCATCCTACCAGGCGGCGCTTTTGGCTGCAGGTGGCTCACTCGAAATCGTCTCGAGAGTAGCCAGCGGAGAAGCAGGTTGCGGGTTCGCCTTGGTACGCCCACCCGGACACCACGCCACGTTCACAAAAGCCATGGGCTTCTGCTTGCTAAACAACATCGCCATCGCTGCCCGGCGAGCACAATCGCTGGGTATGCAGCGGATATTGATCGTCGATTTCGACGTCCATCATGGAAACGGCACACAGGACATTTTCGAACGAGCCCCGCATGTCTTCTATCTCTCGACCCACCAATCCGGAATCTACCCCGGTACAGGATTTGTCGAGCAAACAGGCATCGACGAAGGGGAAGGAACCATCGTAAACGTACCGCTGCCCCCGCGTGCAGGCGATCAGGCATTCCTCAGAATTTTCACCGATCTGATCGAACCGCTGTGCGAGCGCATCGCCCCGGATATTCTCCTGGTTTCCGCAGGCTTCGACGCTCACTGGAACGACCCGCTGGCTGGCCTACAACTGACCACAAGCGGATACCACCGACTCGGAGAACTGCTCAAAGGCTACGCGGACGCCTACAGCAAGGGACGAATCATTTACTTCCTGGAGGGAGGATACGACCCCGAGGCGCTGAAGGATAACGTGCAGGCGATCCTCCTCGCCACACAAGGCCTCTCACTCGAGCAGGATCGCTTGGGCCCTGCGCCGTTTCCTGAGCCCACAATTAATTCGTTGATTGAGCGTATTCGAGCGCGACACGGCTTGTCGTAGCGGAGGAAATATCATTCACATCGCGGCAATTTGTGTAAGAAATTGACCCCTTTTAATAGACCTGGATTCAACTACCAAGTGCAACAACGGATGAATGATTGAAGAATACTTGTT
>CAYYVY010000034.1:0-35551 GCA_964475265.1 uncultured Anaerolineaceae bacterium
CGCGGCTGCTTTCGATTAGAAATATTTGAGCCGTTGTCATAAAAAGGAGACCCTTTGGCGCTGGATTCAGGCAGCCCCTTAACAGTTTGCCCGGTCGTCATTATACACAGTTTTAAGGATGTCGCAAATAAGACATAAGTTCTGCTTCCTTTAAGGTAAGTGTTGAATTCTTCCGATAATTGAACATACGCGCCACGTGGGCTGGGGACTTCAAGCTTCGGGGCAAGAGCTCGCCTGGCCCATCCTATCCGATTTGCGAGGGTATAATCATACACAATATGATCTTAAAGGAATCAAAATACGTCATACTGGGGAGACTGCAGCAAGACTACCTGATTACCCACGACGGCCATTCCCATGAGGGAATTCTGGGAGGTAATGCCGTCTATGCCGCGATCGGTGCGAAGCTGTGGAGTGATTCGGTCGGCATCGTCAGCCGAGTCGGCTCGAATTTTCCGGACACTTTGCTGGATGAATTGTCCGGGATCGGGGTGGATACCGCTGGCATTGCCGTCCTTCCAGAACCCCATGAATCGCGCGCATTCTACGCCTACGCCTCACTCGATGAGAGGATCGATACCGTTCCCTCGGCTCATTATCTGCGCATCAACCAACCCCTTCCGAAAGAACTGATCGGTTATCATGCGAAGTCAATCCCGCGAGAGGGCAGCGCTTTCGGCCCACTCTCGATCCGGCCGGGCGACCTCGACACGGCGATCACCGAGGCCAAGGGGGCTCACGTCTCGCCAATGGAATATCTTTCACACGTATCCGTACCCTTTCGCTTACGCGAAATGGGCATCCCAGTGATTAACCTCGATCCATCCGATACCTACATGAAACCAGATTTTCGGGATAAGTTGCCCGCCATTATCACCGGTTTGGATTCCTTTCTTCCCAGCGAAAAAGAGGCCAAGGCATATTTTTGCCCCCACGAACTGGATGTTTGGGAAATGAGTGAAGCATTCGGCGAAATGGGCTGTCAGTTCGTTGTTATCAAGTGTGGCGCACGCGGCCAGACGCTATGGGACCGCTTCAGCGGACGAAAATGGCGCATCCCCGCCTATCCCGCTCGCGTTTACGACGTCACCGGCGCCGGCGATTCGTTCTGCGGCGGTTTCCTGAGCGGATTGATCCAGACCGAAGATCCCGTCGAGGCTGCCCTCTACGGCAGTGTTTCGGCGTCTATTGTAATCGAAGGGACCGGGGCGCTTTTTGCATTGGACTCCCTTCCCGGGCTGCTCGAAGCCCGACTGGACGTGCTGCGTCCCCAAGTAAAAAGAGCTTGAGCCATGGATTTCGACCGTCTTATCCAACAAACGATCGCCATCCAGTCCATACCCGCTCCGACGTTCCATGAAGCTGCACGCAGAGCATACATGCAAAGCGAATTCGAAAAAGCCGGTCTGCTCGACGTCGAAGTGGATTCGGTCGGTAATCTACTCGGTCGTGTCCCAGGCAGAGACAAACCCCCGTTGATTATCAGCGCCCATTTAGACAGTGTTTTCCCCGAAAGCACGTCGTTAAAGTCGCAGCATTTGGGAGATCGCATTGTCGGACCCGGTATCGGCGATAATGCTATATCCTTGGCGACCCTCGTGGAATTGGCGATTGATCTTTCAGACACCCGACCAGCCGCGGATGTATGGCTGGCGGCAAACGTCTGCGAGGAAGGTTTGGGGAATCTCATTGGAATGCAAGAGATCGTGAATCGCTTCGGCAATGGGGTAACTGCATACATCGTGCTCGAAGGCATGGCTCTCGGGCAGGTATACAATGCGGGCTTGCCGGTTAGACGCTACCGTTTGACTGTTACCTCCCAGGGAGGACACGCCTGGATCCACGCCGGCCGAACGTCTGCGATACACACCCTATTGGACATCGGTTCTCGATTGGTCCAGCTTCCCCTGCCCCAAGACGTTCGCTCATCGCTGAACATCGGAAAGATTGAGGGCGGTATAAGCGTCAACTCCATCGCGCCGCACGCATACCTGGACATTGACCTGCGTTCCGAACGTGAAGCGACTCTCATGGACCTCGAGCGTGAAATGCTCGCACGGATCGAAGGATATAAGTTGGAGGACGCAGAGATCGCGATCGAGCAAATCGGGTCACGTCCCGGCGGCAGCCTCGCTGAGAATCATCCGCTCTTGGCCAAGGCCATCGATGCCATTCGCAGCGTCGGCGAATCTCAGATCGAGATCAGCACAGGTTCGACCGACGCGAACTTCCCCCTGAGTCTGGGATTTCCGGCAATCTGTATTGGGCTCACGCACGGCGGTGGTGCACACACCATACGTGAATTCATCGAACTCGAGCCGATTGAACGCGGCTACCAGGCTCTAATGAATCTCATCCACAACGTTCTGGAACTCGATTGATGCTGAGCTGCTGTCGTGAAACGGCTACGGTGTTTGCGTATGACTGGGAGCCAGTGTCAGTGTGCTGGTAACTGAGGTCGTTGCTGAGGCAGTGGCAGTGCGTGTCAAAGTTGCAGTGGCTGTCGGCGGATCGCCGATCACGGTGAAACGCGCAGACACCACCCATTGTTCTCCGATAAACATCTGGATTTCATATTCCCCCGGCAGCCAGTGCGCCGGCTCACATTCTGTGTAGCCGAATCCTCCGGTTCCACCATCCCACTGCGTCGCCTCCAGGCAAACCTCTTCCCCAGCGTAATACCATATTGCCGTCCAACGCACGCCGTCCGCCAGATTGTTGTAGGTGAAAGCGCCATAAAGACGTGTCAGCGGGTTTTCGAATTCCTCACTGGGATTGATGGCCTGGTTGTTGCGATCAATACGCGTCGATACAAGGATCGAGCTTAGTGCCGCATCCGGCCGCGGGGTTACCGATTCTCGATAAAGCAGGATGATCTGCTGCGGCAAGGAAGGCGTCGCTGTGGCCGTCGCCGTCGGTGTGATTGTTGGCGTCGTTGAAATCGTCGGGGTCGTCGAAATCGTAGGTGAGGTGGTGATGGTCTGCGTGAAGGTAATGGTGGCAGTCGGTGTCAGGGAGGGAGTCGGCGGGACGATGATGTATGCGACTCGGGTCCCGAACAGGAGCAGCAGCAGGGCAAGTACACCTGAAACCAGCCCCAGGCCGACCGAGCGCCAGCCTTTAACCGATAGATCACGGCGCAAGAGAAAATAAGGCAAGCGTCTCGCAGATGAAATTCTCTGCCAGCCGAACACTGAAAGTAGCACACCGACAAGAAGTAATAGCTGTCCGATTAAACGCAGTGATTCTTCAATCGACACCGATTAAAGCACCCCCGTTTTGTCATGAGACTTGCGAGCCTCCCACACAGACCATCAGAATGGTCCATCAAAGGTAATGGGCGTTTCGTGACCATCTGCGCTTGAGTATACTCGCAATGAAGTAAAATAAGGCTCTCCTGATTCAACAAACACAACAACGATCTAGAATCCATTCGAATAAGAGAACGCGCTGCAGCGTTCAGCGCTCACGAATCGAGCACGCTGCGGATCGCGTCGACG
The DNA here is from genome assembly GCA_964475265.1 of uncultured Anaerolineaceae bacterium. GTDB lineage: Bacteria > Chloroflexota > Anaerolineae > Anaerolineales > E44-bin32 > WVZH01. The sequence continues at coordinate 3,501 of CAYYVY010000034.1, forward strand.
AGCTGCCGCTGGCTGAAGGGTTTGTGCAGCGTGACACTCGCACCAAGTTCATGCGCCTTATCCAGGTCGGCCTGAAAGCCCACCGCGGTGACGATGATGGCCGGGATGTCGCAAATCTTCGGATCGGCTTGTTTGATCGCCAATAAATCGAGACCACTTCGCTCCGGCATCATCAGATCAAGCGTGATCGCGTCCGGATGCGAAGTGCGCATTATTTCCAATCCGTCCTTCGTGGATGCAGCTTGAATGACATCGAAACCGCTTCCCTCGAGCACGAAGCCGATCATGCGCCGGATGTATTCCTCGTCGTCAATGACGAGAATACATTTTCCCATGATGCACCTCTCAGGAATCTTTCAGCTCCCCCTCATTAATCGCTTGGTCGAGTGTCGGGAAAATGGAAAACACACGATCGAGCAGCGTAAGCCTTAATGCCGTTCGGGCCTGTGGTTGAGGTTGACTGATGTGCAGCGTTCCCCCGCGTTCACGCAGCGTCTTCAACCCCGAAACAAGCGCCGAAAGACCTGAACTGTCGATAAAATCGACCTGTTGAAGATCGACGATGATCGTCAGTCCATCCGAATCGACAAGCTCACGCAGCTTCTCCTTTAAGGTCGGTGCAGTTTGGACATCGACCCTTCCCTGAGGGATGACGATGATCTTCTTTTCCTGTGGACGCTCAATTTCGATTTTCATTTTTGTCCACTCCACGAATGTATTTAATCAACCGCCAGTGATTACGGGTTCCACCGATACGCTGATACTCGCATGTGTCGAGCAGCCCTTCTGCAAGCATCAGACCGTAGCCGCGTTCCGGAGGTTCTGAATCGTCGAACGTGTTCACCTGCAAAGGTACCGGTATCGGCACGCCGTGATCATACAGGTCAGTGACCAGGCGGTCTTCTTCGACTACCAGCCGGCCTTGAATCCTGCCCATGCCTTCCCCGAAGGCATGTCGAATCTGATTCGTGAGGATCTCAGACGTCGCCAGGGCGAAATTATCCAATAACTGTCTGTCCAAATGCTTGCCCTCGAGGCTGCGAATCAGATCGACAACGCTGCGCACGGCGTCAAATTTCGCATCGATCACGAATGGAATTACCGTGCGTGTTGCATCATTCTCATGTATACATCGAAACAAGAGCAGCGCAACATCATCCCGCGCAGGCATTTTTTGACGATGAATCTCCAAACCCGATAGCAGCGTCTGGATTTGAGCCTCCGCGCAAGCAGGATGTGTGGCGTAAATTATATCGGATAGCCCCTGTAAGCCAAGTACCTTTCCCTGTGGATCCTCGGCTTCCGTCACGCCATCGGAGTAAACCAGCACCAGATCGCCGGGATGCAGGGGCACCGTTCTATTTTCATAGGGATACTTGGGATCGATACCCAGAGGGATTCCCGTACCGGGCAGGAACTCGATTTCTCGATCCTCATTTCGCCACAGCAGCGCATCGACGTGTCCCGCCGAAGCGTACTCGAACGCCCCGTTTCGCTGAAGACAGCGCATCACAACCGCGGTAACGAACGTATCCGCCCGCTCCAGATCCTGGTAGACATAACGCCCGATTTTCTTCAACAAATCCGCCGGATTTTCGCAAAACGGAGCATGACCTCGAAATGTGCCGTGCACGATGGAAGTCAAGATCGCAGCCGGCATACCCTTTCCAGCGACGTCTGCGAGGATCATGATCGGATCACCTTCGCTTGTTCTGGAAGCGGCGTAAATGTCACCACCGACGTGTCTCGCCGGCTGCAGGTATACGGCGATATCGACTCCCGGAATTTCGGGCAACTCATCCGGCAGCAAACTCGCCTGTATTCTCGCAGCCACTTCCAGCTCGCGTTCGATACGCTGTCGCTCCTCCCAGATCATCCTCAAGCGTATGGATTGAATGATCGAACAAACTCGATCCGCAGCCGACGCAAGAAGTTGAATATCATTGGATGTAAAACGACCGGGGTGCGTGTCGATAAATCCCATCATCCCATTCTTTTGCCCGTCGAGAGTCAGGCGGGCGACCAACAGGTCACCGTACGCCGCAAGCCCTGAATCGGCATGTACGAGAGATGCCTTCAGTTCGCGCATGCTCAGCGGTCCCTCTGAATCTTCGATCAAGGACAGCAGCAGATCTGCATCGGGAAGGCTTCGCTCGGAGGCGGTGAGGGTATGCAGCTCCCCATCCTCGCGCAGTACGATGAAGACGTCTTCGACGAAGATGACCTTTTTCAGCAAAGCAATGACCGCATCCATCAAATCGAGTAGATCCGTGGCCTGACTGACGATGTGTGTGAATTCGTAGAAAAATGAAAGCCGATCCCAGGCACCGACCAACGCTTCCGTGAGGTTTTTGCCAAGATTCTCCTCTCGAAGCCCAAATGAAATGGCCTCCGCCCACGTCGGCAGTAGAAGTCGATATTCTTCCCCCGCGTCCGCTTTCGACCACGCCACGATTCGAAGCCGTTCGGCAGCCTCGGTTGAAGACTGGACGACCCACCACTTGCGTCTGCGATGCGTGAACCCATCCAGTGCAAGTCCCTGGTCTAATGCGTCCTGTACTTTCCCTGGCAATTTCGTCCGATCGCCGAAACCCAATATTATGCGATCGTCCAGGAAACAAGCGAAGCCGCCACCCGTCAAGCCAAACCATGCCTTCTGGATCTCAGCCAGGATGTCAGACAGCTCTCCATCCATGGGGTATACTGTATCTCACTCAATGACTTGAAGCAACTTTTCAGCGATGACCGCATCTAATGGATAAAGAGCACCCACCCAGCGTTGAAGCACTACAAGCAGGCGACCGTGAGGCGTACGCGCAGATGGTCGAATTATATTCACCCAAGATCTATCGTCTGGCTCTGCGCATGGTTGACGATCCGCTCGAAGCGGAGGACGTGTTACAGGAGACCTTTTTGAATGCTTTCCGCGCCATTCAAAAGTTTGAGGGACGCTCGAGTCTCAGCACCTGGCTCTACCGGATCGCCACGAACCAGGCGTTGATGCATCTTCGGAAACAGAGTCCGACGCTGTTTTCGGTCGATGAACCAATCCCCAATTTGGACGATCCGGATCAGAGGTACGAAATCGTCGACTGGTGTTGTCTACCGGAAGAAGAGTTCATGACCACTGAAACGCAGGCACAGCTCAAAGAAGCAATCCAGGAATTATCCCCAGCGTTGAAGACGGTATTCATCCTGCGCGATTTGCATCATCTGACGACGCGGGAGACTGCACAGGTCCTCGACATCACCGAATCCGCGGTGAAAACCCGCCTGCTGCGTGCGAGACTCCATTTGCGCGAGGCGCTCTCGTCTTATTTTTCAGAACGCCTGAAAGAGCCGGACAATGGTTGAACACGAATCTTGCCAGGAACTTCTGCAGGGATTATCCGCATATATCGACGACGAAGCGAGCGAGACGATTTGCCGGGAAATCGAACAACATCTCGAAGAATGCGATAACTGCCGGATCATGCTGGATACGATGCGCAAAACCATCTCGCTATATCAATTCGCCGATTCGGCGGATCATCTGCCCTCCGAAATCGAAGCACGTCTTCTGGAAACCTTGCACATCGAGGATATGTTGTCAAAGCCCAGCGACGACCCTTCGATAGAGACCTCGTGAGCGGGGATATTGCCGTGGCCGTGGCGAAGAGTCTCGAACACAAGAAACGTAAGAAACGTAAGAAACGATCGGGAGTCGCAGAACCCCGGCCTGGTGCTCGCTGCCCGATTTGCGCTGAAGGCACCCTGGATTACGATTCTTGCTTGCAATTGCGTTGTACGCACTGCCGGAACACCTATGCTGGGGCTTTTACGTGATGAAGCTCTGCTCTTCCCGTTGGGAAGTAGGGCGCTTTCCACCTCGGCCACCGGTGCACGACATCGGGAGAATTTATCAACGCTGTCTGAATGGCGGCTGCGAAACGTAGGAGAATTACGATGGACGTACAAGTCACATGGGGCAGCGGATTGACGTTCTCCGGAACCGCGGCCAGCGGTTTTTCCGTACCTCTGGGAGCGGATTTCTCCGTGGGCGGAAAGGACGATGGTTTTCGGCCCCTGGAGCTCTTCGCCATCGGTCTCGCAGGATGCACGGCGATGGACGTCATCTCCATTCTGCAAAAGAAACGCCAGACCGTCACACAATTCGAAGTCCGCCTTCACGCCGAACGCGCCGATGAACATCCGCGCAGCTTCACGGACGTTCACATCGAATATCTCGTCACGGGGGATCATATCGAGGAAACCGCCGTCGAACGCGCCATCGAACTCTCGGAAACGAAGTATTGCCCCGCGCAGGCGATGTTAAAGGAAGCCGTACCCATCACGTCTTCGTACCAGATTCTCGAACGCAGTTGAGGGCCTACCGCCTCAGTCGTCGAGCGCAAGACCACTGACGATTGCCTCTGAATCCGTTTTTGGGATAGACTCATACGTCGAAGCTGCCGTCACAGCAACGCAGGCGTTACTATTCCTGGCTAACATGGAGACACCAAAATGTTATTTCACAATCTGAACGACATGGACTCACGCGAGATGGTGCCCGGATTCCACGCCCGTATGGTTCACGCCGATCACATGACATTCTCAGTCTGGAACGTAGAGGCCGAGGCGCTGCTTCCGGAGCACTCGCATCCCCACGAACAAATTTCGACGGTCCTGCAAGGCACGTTCGAGCTTACAGTTGGTGGGAACACGAAGACACTTCAACCCAGCATGGTTGTCGTGATTCCTTCGGACGTCCCGCATTCCGGCAGAGCACTGACGCCCTGCAAGATGCTCGACGTGTTCCATCCCGTGCGGGAGGATTTCCGCTCATCCGAGTAATGCCTGGTCGAAATTCCCGGGTTTGAAAACGCGAGCTGCGTCTCCTATTGGCCTGCTAGGCGTTGTAGGAAGTCGAAGTCACTTCGCCGCCGGTGCCACTCCAATCCGTATGGAAGAACTCACCTCTCGGACGATCGAGGCGCTCGTAAGTGTGCGCGCCGAAATAATCGCGTTGTGCCTGAAGTAAATTTGCAGGCAGCCTCTGGCAGCGATAGCCATCGTAGAAAGCCAGCGCACTCGACATGGCAGGGACCGGAATCCCGTATTCCACGGCTTGCACCACTGTCCTGCGCCAGGCTTCCTGGGCGGAAACCACTTCCTGCTTGAAGTAGTCGTCGAGCAAAAGATTCGTCAGATCCGGCTGGCCATCGAAAGCCGCCTTGATCTCACCCAAGAAAACCGAACGGATGATGCAGCCGCCGCGCCACATGAGCGCGACCGAACCGTAGTCGATGTCCCAGCTATATTCCGCCGCGGCCATGCGCAGCAGCATGAAACCCTGCGCGTAGGACACGATCTTGGAGGCGTAAAGCGCCTGACGGATTTGTTCGATGCGCGTTTGGCGCTCGCGACCGTTCGTGATCGATGGTCCGGAGAGAACCTGGCTGGCGTGCGTGCGTTCATCTTTCATACTCGATAAATCGCGGGCGAACACTGCCTGCGCGATGAGCGTCAGGGGCGCGCCGAGGTCGAGGGCGCTGATTGCGGTCCAACGTCCGGTACCCTTCTGCCCGGCGACATCGAGGATTTTGTCGACCAACGGCTTACCATCCTCGTCCTTGAAATTGAATATGTGGCTCGTAATTTCGATCAGGTAGGAATCCAGCTTGCCTTCGTCCCACCGCTTGAAGACGGAATGTAGTTCATCATTCGTCAGCCCCAGAACCTCCTTCAACAAGTGATAGGCTTCGCCGATCAGCTGCATGTCTCCGTATTCGATGCCATTGTGCACCATCTTCACGAAGTGCCCCGCGCCGTCGGAACCGAGCCAATCGCAGCATGGAGATCCATCGACCTTCGCCGCGATGCTTTGCAAAATGTCTTTGACGTAAGGCCAGGCTTCCGCCGAGCCTCCCGGCATGATGGAAGGACCGTGGCGCGCCCCCTCTTCCCCGCCCGACACACCTGTACCCACGTAACGCAATCCTTTGGCTTCGACCGCCTTGCAGCGACGAATGGTGTCGTGGAAATTCGAGTTACCCCCGTCGATGATGATATCGCCCGGCTCTAAATGGGGAAGCAACTTCTCGATGAATGCGTCGACGGGAGCTCCGGCTTTGACCATCAACATTACCCGCCGGGGTTTCTTCAACACCCCAACCAATTCTTCGATGGAATGGGTTCCGATCACGTTGGTGTCCTTCGCGCCAGCTTGGAGGAACTTGTCCACCTTCGAAACTGTACGGTTGTAAACGGCCACGGTGAAACCGTGATCGTTCATATTCAAAACCAGGTTCTGGCCCATTACCGCCAGCCCGATCAAACCGATGTCAGCTTTTTTCATCATGCAGCACTCCTGTGGAACTCGATATGAAAGTCATCTGGTGCCAAACCCGAGACAGCAATAAGCTGTACACGTATTCTACCCCTCTGCCTTCATCTGGTCGTACGGGGCGAAGAAATGAATCGCCGGCCAGTTCTCGGGTAAATATCTGCGTTGCGTTCTCCATGCTTGATTCCCACCACGCGCTACCCCGGCTTTCCAGATAGGATTAAGGCGCCGATTCGCGGACGACGATGCTCGGCTGCATGACGACGTTGTCACAAGCTTCGTCATCGTCACCGATCTTCCCCATAAGCAATCTCGTGGCGGATCGGCCCATCTCTTCAAAACGGACGCGGCAGGACGTCAACGTAGGCGTCACCCAGGACGCCATGGGAATATCGTCGTAGCCGACGATGGCCAGATTATGCGGCACATTTATACCCAGCTCGTGGCAGCACTGCAGCAATCCGATGGCCACCAGGTCGTTGAAACAGAATACGGCACTGACTTCGGGATGATCCTGCAGTAAATGCCTCCCGGCCTCCCGCCCGCCGCCTACTGTCGGCGAGCAGTGCCGGACGTAGTGTGCAAGATAATCCTGCGCATGCTCCTGCAGCGCCGAGCGGTAGCCGCGATCGCGCTGCAGCGAGCCAAAGGACGTCTTGGGTCCGGCCAGAAATCCGATCCGGGTATGACCGCTTTCAAGAAGGAACTTCGTGGCCATGTATCCGCCCGCTTCGTCGTCGTTGATCACGTAGTTCAGATCCGACAAATCCTGCATATCTTCAAACACACGATTGACGATGACCGTGTTTGGATGGCGTTCCAAGACCGGCCGTAACGTTTCCGTGGATGACCGCGGGGCCGCCAGAATCACGCCATCGACGCGCTTTTCATCGAGTACGTCGAGCATGATCGTCTCCCGCTCCGGCCGTTCCTCACAATCGCAGAGCAGCACGCCGAATTCCGCGGCGTTGGCGACACTCGTGACACCGTGCGCCATGCTGGAGAAATAGGGATTGGCAATATCCGGAACCACCAATCCGATGGTGTTCGTCTGCCGGGTCGCCAGGCTGCGGGCGATGCCGCTGGGGCGATAAGCGAGTACCTCGATGACCCGCCTGACTCGCTCACGCGTCTCCGGGCTGAGCTCTCCCTTTCCGTTCACCACCCGGGAGACCGTCATCAGGGAAACCCCGGCCTCACGAGCTACGTCGGCCATGGTGATTCTGCGCGCCATGATCCTCCTGTTAGCGTTTACGTTAGCGCTATCAGGATCATAAATAAACCTTCACGACTTGTCAAGATGCAGGAGAGGATCTCAAGTTCGAATCTCGTTAACGAACGATTTCAGAGCGGGTCGAATAAAGTGATTGTACAGGCAGGAAATGAACCGCCTGCCCGTTTATAAGGCGCGAGTATTTCCAATCGAAATACGATTCGGGGATCAAATCTGCAGCACGAACCTGGAAATCATGATCACGTCGCAACCGTTTCCTGGGATGGGTGCACCAGGTCACGGATGATACGCAGCATCTTTTCATCCTGATAGGGTTTGACGAGATACCCCGCAGCCCCGATTTCCAGCGCTTTGCTGCGATGCTTGCTCCCGGCACGGGAAGTCAGCACGACGAGCGGGATATCCTTGTAATTCTCGTGCGCTTTCAATGTGGACATCAACTCAAATCCATCCATGCGCGGCATTTCGATGTCCACGAGGATTAAATCCGGAAGTTGGGAAGCCTGCTGCAGGATTTCCAGCGCTTCGATGCCATCCTTTGCGGCAAGCGGCTGCCAGCCGGCATGATGCAAGAGTTTGGAAACCACGCGGCGAACGCTCAACGAATCGTCGACCACCATGATGGTCAAAGTCTCTTCGACCTCTATAGTTTGATCCTGCACTGGTCTTCCAACTTCCACCCCTGGAGCTTCGGTGATCAGGTCGGCGGGATTCAATATCAAGACCACACTTCCATCCCCCATCAGCGTCGCTCCGGTTACGCCGTGAACCCGACGTAAATGACTGCCGAGCGGCTTGATGACGATTTCGCGGCCCGTCAGGAGTTGATCAACGACCACTCCGAATTTCTTGTCCCCAACGCCGAGGATTAACAACGGCAAGCGTGCTGCAAAATCGCTGCCTGGTTGTTTGATTCCGAGAATCTCTCCCAGATGGAACAAGGGAATGACCTGATCGTCCAATCGCAATATTGGTTTTTCATCCATGTATTCAACCTGCTCGCCTTCCAATCGCAGGATCTGCGTCACGGCGCTCAAGGGGATGGCGAAGGTTTCAGCCTCCACTTTAACGAGGATGGCTCGTGTTACAGCCAGGGTCATGGGCAAGCGAATGGTAAACCTGGTGTATTCTCCGAGTTTGGAATCAATCGTCACCGTGCCCTTAAGGTTCTCGACATTGGTACGCACGACATCCAGTCCGACCCCGCGGCCGGAGAATTCACTGACTTCATCGACAGTGCTGAAGCCCGGCGTAAAAATCAACGGGTAGATCTCCGCCTCGGAGAGAAATTCTCCCTCCTCTTGAGAGACGTAGCCCTTGCGGATGGCGACGGAACGGACGATCTGGGGATTGAGACCCGTTCCATCATCACGTACCTGGATGACGACCTGGTTCCCCTCGTTATAAGCACGCAAGTCGATGCGGCCACGTTCGGATTTGCCATTCGCCTTGCGGACGTCGGGAGTCTCGATGCCGTGATCCACGGCGTTGCGCAGCAGATGCAGCAACGGGTCGACGATCGCATCCAAGACCGTCGTGTCCATTTCGATCCCTTCACCTTCGATGATCAAATCAACAAGTTTTCCCTGTTCCCGCGATAGGACGCGGACGGTTCGGTAAAAGCGCGTCGACAGTGTAGCCAGGGGAACCATGCGCGTGCGCATTAACTCGTCCTGAATTTGAGACGAGAGGCGGCGGTGGCGATTGAGGATGCCGTCGAACTCCGCGATCAGATGGTGGAGTTCGGCTCCCATCGTGCGGATATCACTTGAAGTTTCCGTCAGCTCTCGGGATAGTAAATGAAATTCGGTATAGCGATCAAATTGCAGTTCGTCGAAGTCTCCATCGTCCACAGATTCCATGTCGTTGGCCGCATTAAGGCGTCTCGTTCCATCCAGCAAGTTGATCCTTCCGCCAAGCGCGCGCACTTCATAATTGGTCGCGATCGTAGACGTCAACCGCCGCAAACGTTCGCTGCTCAACCGCAGTTCTTCAACTTCACGAACGAAGTCCTTCATGCGCAGCTCGAAAGCAGAGCGGCTGATGACCAGCTCACTCACCAGTTTCACGAGTTCATCCAGGCGTTCCAGGGGAACTCGCACGATTTTGCTTGGTTTGCGCGGTACAGCACCGCTGGCCGGCTTTGCAGGAAGAGCATGAACCGGTTTTTCCGTGAGTGTGGGCAGAGTGTTCAGATCCAGAATCCCACCTTCACCGAACAATCCAGGTGCGGGAAGCGCAGCTTCTTCTTCCGGCTCATCCCCGAGTAGCGCCGCATAGCGGTCGTACAAATCACGCAAGGTTACATCTATCGCAGTCTGATCGACATCGCCCGAAACCAGGTCCTCCAGAGTATCCGCTGAGTCAAACAACAGATCCATGATCTGCGTGTCGATGGTCATACTCTCATCCGACAAGCGATCCAGCAGATCTTCCATCCGATGGGTGAGCCGTGCCACGGCAGTCAAGCCTACAGCGCTGGCGGCACCCTTGAGGGTATGCACACTGCGGCGAATGGCCTGCAGGGATTCGTTGTCCGAGGGCTGCTTTACGAGTTTCGCCAGCAGCGAGCTAACGCTGCGCATGTGTTCTTCAGACTCCACGCGGAAGACGTCGAGGAGACCTAGAGATGCGCCCTCCTGGAAGCCTGCATGCTCTGGCGCAGAAGCATCAAGCTTGTGATCGTCACTAGCGGATTTCTCACCCTTCTCGATTTTGCGCATCGCCTCTTCTGCCGCTGCCTGATCTTCCACCTTCGGTAGTCCATGCAAGCGGCGATAGACAATTGTGGCATTTGAGATCAGCCGCTGCTCATTGAGATTTCCACCCACCAGACCATCCAGAAACGCTTCGATTTGAGCGATCAGCTTGCGCAATCGGCCAAAGGCCTGTTTTCCCATCTTGCGTTCGTTCGAGACAAAATCTTCGAGGACTTCCTCCACATAGGAAGCGATGAGACTCAAGCCCGGCAGGTCGATCATCGAGGCCGAGCCCTTGATGGTGTGGGCATAGCGGAACGCTTCCTTAATCGCCGTCAGCTGTTGCGGATCTGCCTGGAAGGCTTCGAGCTTCTCCAGGATGATGGGCAAGTAGCCTCGAGCTTCATCGAGAAAGCCAGCTAGCACATCCTCGTCGATCTTCTTTACCATCGCCTTTTCTCCAGACTCACGTTTGCCGGCTCGAATGGCTCAACCGTCCACTCCGAATTGGCAAGCGGTCACCAAATACAACGAGCTGAGCTGCTACACCATCTCCGGTACACCATCACTGGGCAGCTTGAAAGCACTGACAGATACACGTAACTCGTCCGCCATTCGAGCCAACGAGTTGATCGAAACGGCTGCGTTTTTCGTACCTTCGGCGGTTTGCTTCGTGATTTCTGCGATCGCACTCATCGACTTCGCCAGATCTTCCGAGCCTCGGGCTTGCTGCTTAGATGCCAACGAAATGGACTGACTAAACTCTGCCAGGCGAACGGACACGGTCTCGATCTCGTTCAGCGCGTTTCCAGCTTCCTCCGCCAGTTTTGTTCCCGTGACCACCTCGTTCGTCGTGGCCTCCATTGCCGCTACGGCTTCATTGGTTTCGGTTTGGATGGTCCGGATCAGGGTTTCAATCTGCTGCGTGGCTTGCAGCGAGCGTTCGGCCAGGCGTTCGACCTCCTCAGCAACTACGGCAAATCCCTGCCCCGCCTCTCCCGCCATTGCGGCTTGAATCGATGCGTTGAGGGAAAGGATGCTGGTTCGGTCGGCGATATCGCTGATTAACTCCACGATCTCGCCAATCTCCTGGGAACTTTCACCCAGCCGTTTAATTCGTTTGGCGGTCTCCTGTACCTGATCACGGATGCGATTCATACCTTGCATCGTGTTTTGTACGGCCAACGTTCCTTGTTTGGCGTTGATCAGGGACTGTTCGCCCACCGACGCCGACATCGTTGCGCTCTCCGAAACCTGGGCGATCGACGCCGCCATATCCTCAATCGCCGATGACGTCTCAGCGATCTGCAAGGCCTGCGACTCGCTGCCTTGGGACAGCTGCTCTGTGCGTGCCTGGATTTCATTCGCTGAAGCACTCACTTTTTGCGTGGCTGCCTGCACACCGGTGATGATCTCGCGCAATTGACCGATCATCAAGTTGAACGAGTCGGCGATGGCGCCGGTCATGTCCGCCGTCACTTCGGCTTCTACTGTTAAGTCACCATCGGCGACACCACTGACCTCCCGCAGCAGCTTCTGGATCGAAGCCTGCATCGCATCCCGCTCCTCACGCGTTTGGATCAAGCCCAATGTGTTATCGAGCATGGCGTTCAAGGTTTCGCTCATCTCACCCAGCTCGTCGCGGGATACCGCTTCAACCCGAGCGTCAAAGTTCCCCATGCCGACCTCGGCACAAGTCTGCGAGATGCGATCGATCGCGCGCAGAATATCCTGGACGACGACAAACCGGAGCAGCACCGCCGCAGCCAAGGCACCAAAGCCAATAAACAATATTGTTTGCCTTCCGGAAGACTGCACTGCACTCACAGCAGCGATCGAGGCGTCGACTTCGTTCAAGCGTTCGCTAACCTGAACGTCAAGGAGATCTCCTAGTACGCCCGCCTCGTTGTACATCTCGAGCTTTAATCCATCAAGATCAGTTTGTTTTGTGAAATAAGGACCAACATCCTGCAGGTACTGCTGGATTGTATCGAGGATGTATGCCGCACGCGCGGCAACATTTTCCGCCATGACAACTGTATCTTCATCCCGCTTGAGTGCCAGATTCTTGAGACTGGTTGTGTTCGTCTCGATCTGCTCTCGATAGAGATCGAGGTTTTCATTAATCTCGGCAATGTCTCCCGATTCCGTTGCCCGATCAACGTCTCGGATCATTTTGCCAAGTATTGCATCGGTTTCCTGCAAAACGGTCCAAAACGGCACGATATCTTCCATTTTGATTAGCAACTCAGTATTGGCAGGCAAACCAATCACACGTGCATCTGCAACGCCCATTTGTATGTCATAATATTCGCTTGAATTCTGCCAAATCTGCGTCTCGAGGATATCGCTAAGCTCGACGGATTTTTGATACAAAGTGGTTTTCAGGCTACTCAGATCGGATTGCCTATGCTGAATATCTTGACTCGTCCCCATAATTCGTTGAACCAGAACGAGAATAGAATCAGATTGTTCCTTGATCTGATTGGCTGCCTCAGATTGCTCATCACTTCGTTCAGCTTCTTCCACGATATACTCATCAACAGATAGCTGAATCGATAAAATATAGTTCAAAACATCTCCAAGGTTTTCTTCCCCACCTAATGCCAAATATTCTTCCAGCTCCTTGAAGAGTGAACCATAGGTTGCCTCCAGCTCTAACAAAGAAGTCGCCCCTGGAACGATTGCCTGTTCTAATTGCGTAGCTTCATTGCCAACTTTTGTTATCGAGCTGGCCGAGTTATAACCCAGGAAGGCTACGAAAACGATGATGATCAGGAATCCAACCGTCATCTTCGTTCTGAGTTTTACGTTGCGAAGGGGGTTTAATACAACCCCAAACCCTCTACCTTGCAATCTCTTCAACATATCAAGCTCCTTTCCCTAAAGCACATCCCCTGGGGAATACATTCTGATCTATGATTTCTCCACACCGTAAGCATCTTTGAACATGCACCTATATGGCCTGCATTCTTTCCGACGAGAGCACTCGCTCGAAATCCAACACGGCAAGCTCAAGTCCATCATCCTCGCAGATGCCGCGGATAAATTGGGCGATGAAATCCGTAGCCGCTGACGTTTGCTCCGCAAGTTGATCCACGTTCAAATATCGAATCCCTCGCACCTGGTCGACAACAACGCACGTCGTTACCTCTGCGTCGCTCGATTGCGCAACCAACATCCTTTTTTCCTGGCCCGGAGCGGCCGGTGGCAACCCCATGAAAGCGCGTAAATCCACCACCGAGACGATGTCCCCCCGCAAGTTGGCAACCCCCAGGACCCATCCCGGCACATTCGGCACCGGCGTGGTATTCAACGGCTCACCAATCTCGACGACGTTATCGATGGACACCGCATATTCGCGCTCGGCGAGGGAAAATATCACGTGCTGTTCCCCTTCGATCGCTTCGATCTGCCGAATGAAGGGCAAGGCGGCCATCGCTGCCCGCTCCATGGCTTTCTCGTCACCTTCGTCGATAGAGGCAATTAGCGTCTCGAGCAGGGTGCGGCCTTTCGTAGAATCCAGAATGATCTCTTGGCTGGACCCGATTGCCATCCGATCGTCCGGCTGAAGTTGATCCGCGATCTGTGATGCTTCCGTTGTCTCGTCTATCCCCGACATCGCAAGGACATTACGTTTCGCATCGGTTGTGATACTTTCCTCGACTCCAGCTTCCGGCTTTGCAGTTGCTGCGGCCTTCTCTTCTGGCTTGGATTTGGCTGCTGTCTTCTTCACAGTCCGCTTCCTTGAAGCGGTTTTCGGCTTTGCCGCCGCTGCAGGCATCTCCTCGCGCTTGATTTTCGCTGTCGTCGTCTTCGTCGTCCGTTTGCGTGAAGGGGTTTTCACCTTCGCCGCCGTTTTGGGCGTCTCCTGGCGCTTGGTTTTCACCGTGGTTTTCTTCTTCGCCCGCTTCGGCGAAGGGGTTTTCACCTTCGCCGCCGCTTTGGGCTTCTCCTCGCGCTTGGTTTTCACCGTGGTCTTCTTCTTCGTCCGCTTCGGTGAAGGGGTTTTCACCTTCGCCGCCGCTTTGGGCTTCTCCTCGCGCTTGGTTTTCACCGTGGTCTTCTTCTTCGTCCGCTTCGGTGAAGGGGTTTTCACCTTCGCCGCCGCTTTGGGCATCTCCTCGCGCTTGGTTTTCGCCGTGGTCTTCTTCGTCCGCTTGCTTGAAGCGGGTTTCGGCTGCGCCGTCGTTTTTGGCTTCTCCTCGCGCTTGGTTTTCGCTGTCGTCGTCTTCTTTGTCGTCTTTGCCGAGGATCGTTTTTGGGAATCGGCTTCAGGTTTCACTGCAGCATCGCTAACCATATCCGCGTCGACCAACTCAGCGAAAGGATCGTCGAAGAGTGGTTTGGTGGATTTGTCTTTATCCTTTGCCATCGCTCACGACCCTTTCCACCAACCGTGCATAATCCAACGCCCCGGTGCTGTTGGGGGCATATTCGTATATCGTCCGCTGTTTCCCCATGGCTTCGGAAATCTTGACGTTGATACGTATCGGTTCGGCGACTTTATCCGCAAAGTGGCGCTGCAATATTTCCATCAGCTCTCGGTCTTTACGCAGCCATGAATAGTAAAACGTGGGCACGATCAGAAAGAACTCGCTGTTGTGGTTCGAGACCTTGCCAATCGTCATCAACGTCTGAATGACCTGACGCGTGCCGATCAGCGCCAGGTAATTCATCGCCACCGGCACGATGATCTGACGCGCGTAGAGTAAGCCGTTCACATTTACGAGACTCGCAGAAGGTGAATGATCGAGAAGGATGTAATCATAGCCACGAACATAGCGCATCTTCTCGCGCAGGACGCGCCTCGCTTTTTGATCATCATTCATGCGCCATAACTCCCCCTCCGCTTTAAGCAGGCTGTCGTCACTGATGATGAGGTCGAGATTTTCCCTCGCATTGACGATGCAAGCTTTGGTTTCGGCCTGTCCAAGCAGCACGTCGGTCACAGTATTCGGGTGCTGCACTCCGAAACACGTCGCAAGGCTGCCCTGCGCATCGAGATCGATACAGAGCACCCGCTCGCCACGCAAAGCCAATCCGGCAGCCAGGTTGACGACCGTGGTGGTTTTTCCCGTACCACCCTTGAAATTTAGTACACCGATGATCTCGGTCATTCTGTTGTCTCCCACAGCAGCCAGCGCGCAGTCGCGGAAATCACTGGCTACAACAACTTCTCGATGTTGGCTAAATACTGATCGGTGTCAAAAGGCTTGGTCATGTATTCGTCCGCACCCTGCTCGAGTCCCCAAAAGCGATCGCTGTCCTGGGTTTTGCTGGTCAACATCATGATTCTGATATCCTCGGTATCCGGAGTGGTCTTAAGTTGCCGGCAAACCTGGAAGCCGTTCTTCTTGGGTAGGATAATGTCCAAGACAATCAAGTCGGGACGCTCTCGCATTGCCACGTCCAAGGCTTCTTCGCCATCCACGGCAGTGAATACCCGATACCCCTTGTCTTTCAACGGGGCGGTCATCAACCGCAAGTCGGTAGGGCTGTCATCCACCACCAGGATTTTTTCGTTTGCCATTTAGTCCTCCTTCTGATCTACCCGAAGTTAAGAATTCCCGGCTTTCGATTCCACTTTTCTGCATTGCGTTGATCCTGGATCAGCATGTCGTCGTCTGCGAAATCCTTGATCAAAATGTCCCAAACCATCTCAGAGGTTCAGGATGGATATCCTTCGATGGCCTGCCTCAATTCGTCCAAGAAAGCAGCGCACGTATCGGTCCAGCGGTTTGTGACGGTTCCTGATCGGAAACTTTTCGTGATCAAATCGAAAAATCGATCGAGAATCTCCACAACCCCCGATCCGATCCGGACGTATGCATCCCGGAATTTGCTGTTATCAACCTGCCAATTCCTGTCCTTCTGCTGCACTTCGTCGGAAGACAAATCGTGTTTAACTTGCAAGAGATTCATGCCGCTGTTTACCGTGCTCGCTGCAGATAAAGCTTCATCCAGAACACCCCCCGGGAGATGTTTCTCTGCCATATCAATCACGTTTTTCATGATTTTTGAAAAGATGCCCAAGACGACCGAAAATTGGCCCTGTTCGTCGCGCTCCGTCAGAGTAGCCCGTGCGTGTTCGAGTTTCGACAAGAGATAAATCAAATCGAGTTCCAAGGCATTGTCATGTTCAATTTCGCTCGCCGTAAGATCTTCCTGACGATCGGAGATGTCCTCCCCTCCGATCTGCATTTCATCAATACGGCGTCTACCTTCCGAGAGGATCTCTTCCCACGGAGTCGTTATTGTTCGGCGGGGGAGCAGCACATCACTCGACAGCCGGAATTTACCTTCCTCCCAGGTCAGGATTTCGAGCACCGCATCTTCGCCGCGTAAGGGACCGGCGGCTGCCTCGATGATTTCGCCTTGATTGAAATATATGATCCCATCATCTTCGTGCTCTTTCGTCAGGATCAGCGCAGCGCTCTGTTTTTCTAGACAGATTAACTGTACGAGATTTACCAGACTCATCGTTTACAATCCACCGTAAACCTTCATTCCGGGAGAGAAACCGGGATCATCTATGCCTTAATCGCCGTCATTCCTGGTGTACTCGTTAACAAACTCGACCAGCTCATCCGGTTCGAACGGCTTGGTAATGTAACCGGACGAACCGACTTTCCGTCCCATTTCCTTGTCGGCAACGTCGTCCTTTCCCGATAACATGATCACGGGAATATTTGCGGTTTCCCGATCGGTCTTAATGGCCTTGCATAACTGGTATCCATTCATGCGCGGCATCGTAATGTCGAGCAGCACCAGGTCGGGCACCTCATCCCTGATTTTGGCCAAACCCTCCTGCCCGTCGGCTGCTGTAATGACCCGGTAACCTTCTCGTTCCAGGGTAATTTCTACCAACCTGCAAATCGTTGGGCTGTCATCGACGACGAGTACAGTCATGCGCCGTGTTTCAGCCTCATGCTCACTTGAGGCAATGCGTTCGAGTTCATCGAGCCGCGTCTTCAGATAGCTGTCTTCCGGCCGCAAGCGCAGCGCCTGACGCAAACGGACCGTCCCACCTTCAATTTGACCAAGGTTTAAATACGCCAATGCCAGGTTGTAATGCCTGTCGAATGCAGTGTTATCCTTTACGCTAGCCTGAAGGCGTTCTATGGCATCGAGGATAATCGTCTGCTTTGCCCCTTTATTGCGCATCAAGGCATCCAGATCGTTGAACGTGAGTACGGACCCACACGAACGGCATACCGTAAGCTGCTCCGGGAACGGAGTCTGGCAAAGCGGACAAACCCAGCCAGCTTTCTGCTCCGACCCCTCTGTCTCCTGTAACTCCGCCAATTTCTCATGCGCCCATCTCAAACCCGAGATCGCGTGTTGGTTAACGGGATTGATCGCAAGTACGCGCTTCAAGTATTCCACGGCCTCTTGGGGGCTTTCGGAAACACCGGCCAGCCACAACCAGCCGAGTTCGCCACCGGGATTGACTTTTGTCGCTTTCTGGAAGAGGCGATACGCAAGCGGTTTGTCACCGCCTTTTGCGGCGCTGATCCCTTCATTCAGCAGCATACGGAACAAATCTTCAGACAAATCCAACTACCTTTTTCAGCGCAGGGCAGGGTCGCGAATACACCCAGGGCGCGAGTGGTATTCCAAGTTCGTCTCGTTCTATTTCTTGAGGAACTTGTCGATGCCTTCCTCTCGCCAAACCTTCAGAGTCTTTTCATCCTTCGGATCGATTTTCACACCGATTGCATTAACAGGTACGTCATGCTTCTTTTGAATCTCGATCCAATTCTTCTTCACAGCAGGATCTATCGACACCTCGTTGCCTCCTTTCTGTCAGGCGTTCATCGAAAGTCAGCCATCAATTCGCTGAGCGATGATGGACTGTAATGCTGCGTATCCCCCGGACCGACGATGGCGATCGTGGCCTTCCCTTGTACTTCCGAGAAGGTCGCGTTAGCAAATTGCTGCATATCGTGATGATCGGGCGAATCGATTCGGGCCAGGATTTCATCGCTGGAAATGTGTTTTCCAAAATAGAATTCCTGCGTAGCCAATCGGCTCATGCGTGTATTTGTGTTTTCACCAGCGAGTAGATGCTGTCCGCGCAGATGCATCTTCGCCTTCCAAAGCTCCTCGGCTTCCACCGGTTTATCGCCAGAGACAAGTTGGCCCATCTCGGCCAAAGTCATAGCTAAAACCTGCGTCAGATACTCGGGCGTCGTGCTTCCTTCGATGACGAGCAAGCCGGCGTCCCGATAGGCGTGATATTCAGATTCAATGTGATATACGAGTCCACGCTCTTCGCGAATGCTGCGGTAAAGACGCGAGCTGATTCCTCCACCAAGGATGTTATTGATAAGGTGAATGGAATAACGCTGCGCATGAGCGTAGGCATGTGTTTGGAGCCCCAGAGAAAAGTAAGCTTGTGTAACTGGTGCATGCTCGATCTTCTCACCGGATCGAAATGAAGGGGTTTCATCATCCCTGACCGGACCGGTACCCTGAATGCGCCAGAAGGCGTCTCGCACCTGGGCGACAAAATCCTGATGCTCCAAGTTCCCGGCCGCGGCGATGATCAAGCGATCCGGAAGATAGTGATTATGCACGAAATAGATCACGTCCTCACGCGTGAGCGCCCGAACCGTCGTCGAATCCCCCGTAATCGCCCGACCCAATGCATGATCCGGCCAAACAGCGGATTTTAATAGCATGTGCGCTCGTTCAAATGGCGTATCCCTAACCCGGTCGATCTCACGCAGGATGATCGATTTCTCCCGCTCGACGTTCTCTGGGGGAAAGATCGAGTTGAGCAAGATGTCGCCGAGAAGATCGATGGCGTACGTTCGGTAATCATCCAGGACGGTGGCAAAGTAGCACGTGTAGTCGCGGGTCGTAAAACCTCCGAAATTGCCGCCGCCCACGTCCATGAGGTTGGCTATCTGATTTTCACTGCGACTGCTGGTCCCCTGAAAGAGAAGATGTTCTGTCAGATGAGCCAGACCTGCTTTTTCCGGCCTTTCGTCTCGAGGACTTGCATCGATGAGAATGCCGATGGCGACGGATCGCGATCCCGGAATGGTCTCGGTTACAACGCGGATGCCGTTCTCCAATGTCGTTTTTTGATACAGGGGACGGCGCGTTTCAAGTTGAACGGGAAATTCATCCTTCCGTTCAAGCGAGTTGCGCGGCCCAGCACTTGCAGCACGGATTGCCAGGGAAGCAGAATGCGCTAACGCGCTGCGGAAGCCGTACTGAGATTGTGATGATCCTGGTTTCGTGTTCAGCCGCATGACTTCATCACCTATAACCACCCGTCTCCGTGAATGACTTCGAGAGGTAAATTATCCGGCATGCCAGACGGCACATCGACGGAGGCTGCCGCTTTGCCTTTGCAGGAGCCTGCGGTTATTCTTTCGCTGTCAAGCTTGGGGGCAGGGAGACAAACGAGAGGCGGAAGGTTGGTAATCTCATCGCGGATTATCGGCTCGTAGTGGAAGGCGAATAAAACTTGCTCTCTCTGGTAGTTCCTGTACATCATGCCGCCTCTTCACGAATAAACTACATCAGCCACCTTCATATCCAAAAAATACTGATACCTGATGGCAACTACACGATACCCGCCTGCAGCACCATCACTCTTTTGGTCTATGAATTACCTTCCGGCGATTTCCGTCACAACTCATCTCTCACTTCGATCTCCCCCCAGCCCCTATGAGATGCATGTATGTATGCTGGGCAGAATGATGCGCGCGAAAGAAATTTCTCACGTTTGCACATCATGAGATATACCTCTCATGATATATTGCCCTATCACTCCCCTTACCTTACGAGTACCTTTCAAAATCATTCGTTACTTAATGTACATCATTCGGAACAATCGCGCAGGCCGTGGGAAAATGATTCCCGTATCGAGCTTCAGCGTGCACAGAGCGAACACGCCGGCCAAGAACGACCGGCATGCAGAGATCCAACCGAACCGGGCATTTACCGGGTATCGAAATCCACAGCGGTTCGACGGAAGTGAATTTCCCACCGTCACCGCACGAACGCAGCACACTCATCCCCTCCAGCGCTGCACGTGATAGGCGGCGAAAACGATTTGAGGTTAGTAGCTATTCAGACTTTCAGCGTCTGGATCAGAAACGATGCCGCTGGTGAAATAGACCCCTCAGACCGAACAGAACACATCTCCAGCAGCGGTGAGAGCGCAGAATTCCGTTACGATCACCGAATGCAAATCACCAGCCCGGCTCCAAGGTGAAGTACGTGTAGTGATAGTGGATTTTGCCATTCTTCATTCCTAAAATGTCGTTTCCATTTCGAACGATGCCCGTATCGGCCTGAGCATTCCAGGTGAAGTGACGTGAATTACCGCTCCCACTCCTGCCAGTTAGACGAAATTGGCCTCGCGGCATCAACTGGCTGAACAGTGTTTGGTACCAATCTCGGATCGAGCCATTCCCCACAACCGTCCGTTCACCGGTGACGTGAGCTGCACGAGCGGCATACAGTTCAGCCAATTGGGAGGCATCATGCTTGTTCATGCAGTTGATCAGCTGCTCGGAGATATCCGGAGGCGGTGGCGGCGGATCCCAATTGAATTCAGCTACCGCATCCCATAATTCAAAGTAGCTGCCCCGTCTGGCGTTGTCCCAACTCCAGGCGTTGGCTGCACTCAACCCCAGTTCTTTCGTACGTGTTAAGAATCGCTGGATCTCATCCTTCGTCGGGCGCCAACTGCCGCGGCCATAAGTCGGGACTGTGGGAATCACAGGTCTGGCATTTGCAAGCGACATGTATTGCTCGACACTTCGATCCAATTGCTCTTCCGGATTGTGGGCGCCCTCGAAGTAGACTTGCGGCATGGCGTAGTCACAATATTCGAGAAATTCATTGAAGGGAAGCTCGGAGTGGGTTTTAGGGTAGCGATACGTACTCAGCGCGACCGGCAGATCGGGCAACCCGGTCCGTAACACTTCCATGAAACGGGTCGCCGCTTGCGCACGGCCGCTCTTCTTGTATTCCGCTTCAGCGTCGAGGACATAGCCGTCGAGCCCCAGAGCTCGGGTGCGTGAAACGGCCAGGCGAGCTTCCCCGATGGGATCGTAACCCATGACGTAATGCCATCCCCATACTTCGATACCTGCCTTTCTCAGTTCGGCCACGACGGGAGGCACGAGGTCGACGCCTTGCGGTGTTTCATCGTAATTGTAGCGCCAGGAAGGACCATCGGCGATTTTAACCAGCACGTGAGACAGCTTAGCCTGCGCTGCACTGCTGGCGATACTCAGCGGATTTCCGGAATCACAATTCGGAATCTGCCAGATAAAATAGCCCTTACCTTTCAGTGTCATCGACTATCCTCCAGGGAGTCTGCGTGCTGTCGCCGCGTTTTTCGACCAGCCCACCGGAATGGCAGGGACAAACATCAATAAGCAACCCTACCCAAGTTCAGCATCGCATTCCCACGTGCGCCCTACGACGCTTCCTCTTCACGTCGATCCCCGGATCCGAGCTGCCTCGCTCGACGCAGGGCTTTCGAACCGTACCGACTTCGTATCGCATCGATCGCCTGTAGCAAACGACTGTCCTGCTCCCAAGTGTGATCGAACAGCGACAACTGACGCAGCGGAGGTCCCAAGTCGGCCACTCCTACGCCTAAAAGCCGAACCCTGCGGCGAAGCGTCCAAGCCCGATCGAACAACCTGCAGGCGGCTTGATAGATTTCGCCGTCCTGATCCGTGGCCTGCGGCAGTTGTCGCTGCCGCGTGATGGTCGAGAAATCCGCCCAGCGCAGTTTGAGACGCACGGTTCTTCCTGCCAATTCTGCCTTGCGTAGCCGTGCACCGACTCTTTCGCTGAGTTCGAGCAGCACACGCTTCAATTCCTCACCATCCGCAATGTCCTTCGAAAACGTCCGCTCCGCAGACACCGATTGCTGTTCGTACGTTTCCTCAACCGGGCGATCATCCTCTCCTCGTGCTCTGGATGCAAGTTCCGTTCCGTAATCGCCGAGAATTGCCCGCAGCCGGCCGGGCTGTATATCAGCCAACTCCCCGATTGTGTGCACGTTTTCAGACTTCAAGCGTTCTGCAGTTTTCGGGCCAACCCCCCAGAGCATTTCTACCGGCAGCGGTGCCAGGAAACTCCGTTCATCTCCCCATCGCACGACGATCAGGCCTTTCGGCTTACCAACCTCCGTGGCGATCTTCGCTACCAGTTTATTGCTGGCAACACCCCACGAAGTTGGCAGCTTGAAGCGCGCATCGATTTCTGCCTGCAGTTTCATCGCCAGCGCTTCACCACCAAGCGGGTCGTCGCTCACGTCTAAAAATGCCTCGTCAACTGAAAGCTGCTCGACCAACGGCGCCGAATCACGCAGAAAGGCCATAATTTTCTTTGAGTACTCGTGGTATTCTGCGTGTCTGCCCGGCAGCACGGTCAGCTGCGGACACAAGCGCAATGCGCGTGAGGTGGGCATCGCCGAGTGAATTCCGTAGGCACGCGCCGCATAGGAGGCCGAAGCTACTACACCCCGTCCTCGCGGGGAACCACCGACGACAAATGGGCGATCCTTTAATTCAGGCCGAAGAAGTTCCTCGACGGAACAAAAGAATGCATCGAGATCGACATGTAATATCGTGCGCTCATTTTTAGCGGACATTGCTTTACCACCGAACGGCTAATTGACGTGTTCGTTCTCCCAATCCCCTAAGCGGATAGTTCCTCAATCTTCATACGTCTTTTTTATCAGAGTCAACGCTTCGCCGCGATCGGCGACCTCACCAGCCGCCTGCGCTTCGCGAACGACTTCGAGCAGCTCCCCAACGATAGGTCCGGGATCGACGTGCAACAGACGCATGACATCTTCGCCATCGATCAATGGCGGCGGATCTACGAGACGCTCCCGATTTTCGAAGAACGCTTCGAGAAGCGTGCGCGCCAATCCTACCCGCTCCGCCCACCGATCTTGTGACAATCCTGCAGCCCATGCACCGATGAAATGCGCCAGCCCCAGCAGGACTATCTCCACCCCAACTCCACAGGTCGAGCGGAAGTAACGATAGATCGTTCTGGGTGGGGGTGTTTGCTCGAAACCGATGTCTTCAAACGCTCCCCGGTAACGAACGATGCGTTGCATTTGATCGACTTCATTGTTGCTCAAACGCAGATCGCGCCCACGTTTTTCGGCGAGGCGCGCACCGATTTCCGCTTCGGAATCTTGCACGATGTTCGGCATCGCGGATTTCACACCGCCAGACAAACCGGTTGCGTGATAGAGCGCCGCGAGAAAGAGGATCGGACGGGCTCGATTCGCCTGGCTCAAAGGCCGATCGAGATAATCGGCCAAGGGATTGCGAAAACGTCCCAATCGCAGCGCAGCCTCAGCCCACAACAGATTCCCCGCAGCCTGCGGATCGTGAATCGGATCAAGCACGTACAGCAGATCTCCCAACCGATCCAGCACCGCAAGTGTGTGTTCCAATGCATTGATTTCATTCGATGAAGGAAGCTCGATCTCCCGCAGATCTCCAAGTTCTGCGAAAAGCGAGTCCAAAATACCCATGTAATCCAATAAACGAAATGCCTTGCCCGGATGCGGCATGCCGCAAATTTGCATGATCTCGTCCCGTATCCGCTCAGCGGAAACTGAAGCGAGTGTTCGTTTTACCTGCTCGATTCCTTTCTGAGTCTCGTTTGCGATTTGGAACCCAAAGCTCAAGGCAAATCGCATCGCACGCAAGGCGCGGACAGGATCGTCGTTGAGCGAAGAGGAAGTGCACGCCTTTACGATTTTCTCTTTAACGTCTTGCGCGCCGCCGAGGGGATCGATCCAAGTGTAGGGCGCCGTGAGACGAACAGCCATGGCGTTGATCGTGAAATCCCGGCCGCGAAGATCATCCTCGATCGTGGAACCGCGAAGTCTGGCGAAATCGAAAGTGATGCGATCCTCTTCCCGCTCGGTCAGGATCACTCGTCCGATATCGCGCTCGCGATCGAGATCGTAGTAGGAACCCCCGAGCCGTTCTGCAAACTGCCGTGCGAGTACTCGCGCTTCCCCGTCTACGACAAAATCGAAATCCCGACTCACGCGACCAAGAAGATGGTCCCGCGGAACGCCGCCGACCAACCAGATAGGTGGTTCTTCGGGAAGATGGGGAAGGTATGCGCTGATCTCAACAGGAGGAGAAGGATCTGAAGACATGCTTGCGCGGTGTTTATTCTATGCCCTGCATTGGTTTCGTGCGAAAGACGCCGATGAAGGGCAAGTCTCGATAATACTCATCCAAGTCCAAACCGTAGCCGAAGACAAATTTGTTGGGGATCGTAAATCCGCGATAATGAATGGGAACTTCCACTTCCCGCCGCTCAGCTTTGTCGAGCAGCGCACAGATTTTCAGACTTTTCGGACGGCGCGTATTCAGGAAGTTAATTACCGAAGTAAGCGTATGACCGCTGTCAATGATGTCCTCGACGATCAGGACGTTGCGGCCTTCGATCGGCGTGGCCAGATCCAATTTAATCTGCACGCTTCCCGTCGATTGTCGCGCCCCTGCCCCGTAAGAGGAAATGGCCATGAAATCTATATTGTGCGGAACGTCGATGGACCGCATCAGGTCCGTGAGAAACATCACGCCTCCTTTCAAGATACAGACCAGAAGAAGATCTTTCCCTTCGTAATCCCGGCTGATTTCCTGCCCGAGTTCACGGATGCGTTCTTGAAGCTCGTCTTCAGGGATTAGAATTTCCTCGAGAAATTCTTGATAATCCTGCACGTCAATCCCTCGGCACGGTGTGGTGTGCGCGGCAGCGGGCTTCGTACATTTCGCTCGCGCCTACGACGACCACCGGATCGTCGTAACGAGCCGGCTTTCCATCGATCAACCGTTGCGTGCGGCAGGCGTCATCTCCACAAACCATGCAAATTGCGTGAAGTTTGTCGACATGTTCCGCTTGTGCCAAGAGCGTGGGCATCGACCCGAAGGGTTCGCCGCGAAAATCGGTGTCGAGTCCGGCAACCAGAACGCGGATGCCTCGATCCGCCAGTTCCTGGACGACATTGACGATCTCTTCATCGAAAAACTGCGCTTCATCCACCGCGACCACCGTCGTATCAGCGTCAAGCCGTTGGAGGATGACGCCCGAATGCTCGATCGGCGTGGCTTCGAACTCCGCCCCGGCGTGGGATGCGAGTTTCTCCTCACCGAAGCGTGTGTCGATGCTCGGTTTGAAAACCTGCAATTTCTGCCGGGCGATCTTGGCTCGGCGCAATCTACGAATGAGTTCGTCGGTTTTTCCGCTGAACATCGACCCAACGATGATCTCAACACTGCCATCATGATGTTCCATACAAACCCTCGATTTCGACGTTGATAATGAAAAAGGCAGGTGCGATTCACCTGCCCTACGTTACCTCATGCGCTCTCGAGAATCAAGCTCGACGGCGATGGCAATCTTGCCTCACGCCTCTTCCTCAGACTGAGGCAGTGTAAAGCCGGCACGGCTTAACGCACGTTTTAGATCTGCGAGAGTCTTGCGGCCGATGCCATCGATCGCCAGGACTTTTTCGTCCCCTTCCGCGAGCAACGCAAGCGCATCCCCAACGACCTGTATTCCTGCCTTGATAAAATTACCGGCCGATCGGGAATTTATCTCTAGGTCCCCAATCGGCAGATCTGGAGAAGTGCGCGCAGCTTCGCGCTCTTCTTGCTCGGTGATGTACTCCTGCCGGGCTTGCAGGCGTTTATAGAATCGATCCACCTGCCCCTCGGTGTCGACGATGCGTTGTTCGCCGGTGTAGAATGGATGACACTTCGAGCAAACGTCCGTAGTAATCGACTCGACGGTCGAACCGGTTTCCCAGGAATTACCGCAAGCGCAGGTGACCTTGGCATTCGTGTAGTATTGCGGATGTATCTTTTCTCTCATCGTTTATCCAACCTCCCCGGTCTGGCACGAATTGCCCCAAGCACCCTGATCCCCGGGGAAGGAGTCAGCATGATGGGCGACAATCGTGCGCGCTTATCGATGTTATTCAGGAAGTACGTGTACGCGTTTTCGGCCTCGACGCATGTAATCGTAATGCACCACGCCGTCCGTGACGGCGAAAAGCGTATCGTCTCTGCCTTTGCGCACGTTCTCACCGGGGTGAATTTTCGTGCCGCGCTGACGGACGATGATGTTACCCACGATCACGCGTTCGCCGCCGAATTTCTTGACGCCGAGCCGCTTCGAATGACTGTCACGGCCGTTGCGGCTTGAACCGCCACCTTTTTTATGCGCCATGATACCCTCTTACCTTCTACTTCTCGCTTTTTGCCTTGCTCGAGCCTGACTTGCTGCTCGATTTTGCACTCGACTTTTTCGCCGTCGACGGCTTAGCAGCCGATTTCTTTTCCGACGATTTCGATTTCGCCGCACTCGATTTAGGTTTCGTTGTCGACGATTTCGATTTGGTACTTTTGGCTTTCGTTGTCGTCATCGACTTGGATTTCGCCGTTGAAGTCGACTTGGTCGTGGTTGTAGTCGTCTTCTTCGCAGCGGGCTTTGCTGCAGCTTTCTTCGCCGTCGGCTTCGGTTTCGGAGCCGTCTTCGTGGCCGTCGGCTTGGATTTCTCAGCCGTCTTCGTTTGCGCTGCGGGTTTGCTTTCCGTTTCCGCTTCCTTCGTCTCGGTTTTTTGCCCCGTCGAGCGTGTGGTAATCGAATCGATCAACACACGGGTATAGCGCTGACGGTGTCCCTTCCGGCGGCGGTACCGTTCTTTCGGAATGTACTTGAAGACGATGATTTTCGGCGCTTTATACTCAGCGAGAACGGTGCCCTTGATCGAAACGCCCTTTATGACAGGACTGCCGACCTCCGTCGTGCCATTATCAACGACGAGCAGCACCTCTTTGAACGTGATCGATTTGCCAACTTCGATGGGCAGCCGATCGACCTCGATCGTTTCACCTTCGCGGGCGATGTACTGCTTGCCGCCCGATTCCACAATAGCGTACTTCATTTTTACTTTTCTCCAGCTTCGCTTCACCATCGTCCCTGCGAATTATTACCTGCATACGCCGAGTGACGGGGAAGTTGGGGATTCATACACATGCCCCAACCTCATCGGTGGGGCGACGAGATTATACCACCTGCCCGGTGTCTGTCAATGATCCGCAGTCGAGGAAACGTCACCCGCTGAAAGGATTTGTGACTGGCAGAATTCCTCGATTGTAACCCGCCCGGCGTTCTGAACGCAGGAATGGATCGGCTAATCTCCCGCCACCGGCTCAGGTTCCTCGACCGAAGCCTCCACTTCGATTTCGACTTCTTCTTCCGGAGGTTCGAGTTCACCATCCAGGCGTTCGTCGTGTAATGCGACCTCGGAACCCGGGAAACCCGTACCGGCCGGGATCAGCTTCCCGATAATCACGTTTTCCTTCAAGCCGCGCAGGTAATCCACCTTGCCTTCGATCGCTGCGTTGGCCAACACCTTGATCGTGTGTTGGAAGGACGATGCCGAAAGGAATGACTCCGTACTCAACGAAGCTTTCGTCACACCGAGAAGTACCTGCATCGCCCTGGCGGGTTTGCCATTTTCCGCGATGATGGCTTCGTTCAAACGGATCAAGTAGCGTCGATCAACCAGATCGCCCGGCAGTAACGAGGTGCCGCCCGCTTGTGTAACTTGCACTTTGGATAGCATCTTGCGAATGATCACCTCAAAATGCTTGTCGTTGATGTTCTGGCCTTGCGAACGATAAACCTTCTGCACTTCGGTCAACAGATAGACTTCGCAGGCTTCCGGTCCAAGGATGCGCAGTATTCGATGCGGGTTCAGGGAGCCTTCCGTAATCTGAAGACCGGCCTCGATCTTTTGTCCATTTTTAACCAGCAGTCG
Source organism: uncultured Anaerolineaceae bacterium (assembly GCA_964475265.1). Lineage (GTDB taxonomy): Bacteria > Chloroflexota > Anaerolineae > Anaerolineales > E44-bin32 > WVZH01. The sequence continues at coordinate 31,619 of CAYYVY010000034.1, forward strand.
TGCGCTGGCTGGGATGTCATACTCGACCTCATCGACGCGATCGTACGACACAATAACCTTGCTATCTTCAACGCGTAAACGACCAGTGTGGCTGGCGACGATCGTCGAGTCGCCGCGCTTCGCAATCAACTCCCCGGCAGAGACTTCCTGCCCATCTTCTACCTTAATGGCCCAATTGCCCGGCACGGAATATTCGTCGGAGAGCAATTCGCTGAGGTGCACGCGAACCTTGCGCGGTCCATCCGGGATATCCGGTTCGATGATTTCCACGGTGCCGGCAATTTCAGAAATTACCGCCTCACCCTTGGGTTTCTTGCGCGCTTCGAACAACTCTTCCACGCGCGGCAGACCCGTCGTGATGTCGCCACCTGCGGCCACACCGCCGGTGTGGAAGGTGCGCAAGGTCAACTGCGTGCCTGGTTCGCCGATGGATTGTGCAGCCACGATGCCGACTGCGGCGCCAAACGAGACCAACTCGCCTCGCCCCAGATCCATCCCGTAACAATTACGGCACATGCCGAACTGCAGTTCACAGGTCAACGGAGAGCGGACGTAAACCTTTTCGACACCCGCGTCAGCGATCATTCGTGCTTCACGCAGCGTGATCATGTCGCCGCGCTTGAACAAAACCTCACCCGACTGCGGATCGGCGATCTTACGAGCGAGCATCCGTCCGACAAGGCGGGCGTGGAATTCCTGACCGGCCACATCGTCCGATCGGCGAATCCAGATGCCCTGCTCCGTTTTACAATCCACGTCGTTGATGATCATGTCCTGCGCCACGTCCACGAGACGTCGAGTGAGATATCCGGCGTCCGCGGTCCGCAAGGCGGTGTCCGTCAAACCCTTGCGGGCGCCGTGTGTGGAGATGAAATACTCAAGCGTGGTCAAACCGTCACGGAAATTCGAGCGAATCGGCAAGGGGATGATGCGCCCGGCAGGATCGGCCATCAGACCTCGCATACCAGCGAGCTGAGAAATCGGTTGGAAACCACCCTTGGTCGCCCCTGACAGCGCCATGGTGGATAGATTGCCCGTGGGATCCATCGTCTCCCGTACGGCATCGGCAACCTCCGTCGTGGTATCCTGCCAGAGTTCGATGATGCGCTCTTTCTGCTCCTGCTCGGTAAGCAAACCCCGCTGGTAATCGACTCGGACCGCTTCGGCATCATCCAACGTGCGCGAGATGATCTCCCTTCTCGAGCTCGGAACAGTGATGTCGGATACTGCGATCGTTGTGCCCGAACGTGTGGCGTACTTGAAACCTACGTCCTTGATGGCGTCGACGACGGCCGGGGTTCCTTCCTCCCGGAGTAAATGGTAAATGTCACTGACCAGTTCCTGGATCGATCCTTTATCTAAGACGCAGTTAACGAAGCGCATCTCATCGGGGAGCACCATGTTGAAGATCACTCGACCGACAGTCGTATCGACCAAGCGCTCTTCCGGCTCTGATAGCCGTACACCTTCTTCGTTGTACCAGGTCTGCGTATAGATCTTGATCCCCGAATGGATTTCAACTTGTCCCAGAGAATAGGCCAGTTCGACTTCATCCATATCCCCAAAGGCGCGGCCCTCTCCGGGATGCTTTTTCCCTTCTTCGGACATCGTCAGGTAGTACACCCCGAGGACCATGTCCTTGGTAGGGCTCACGATCGGTTCTCCATCGGCCGGTTTGAGCAAATTGCGCGAGGAGAGCATCAATTCACGCGCTTCGCGTACGGATTCTTGCGACAACGGCAGGTGAACCGACATTTGATCCCCGTCGAAGTCGGCGTTAAAGGCGGCACACACCAACGGGTGGAGCTGAATCGCCTTTCCTTCCACCAACACCGGTTCGAAAGCTTGAATGCCGAGGCGATGCAAAGTCGGAGCACGGTTGAGCAGGACCGGTCGATCTTTGATCACCTTCTCGAGGACTTCCCAAACTTCCGGTCGTTCGCGCTCGATAATACGTTTTGCGCCCTTGACGTTGGCCGCATAGTTATGCGCGACGAGCTTCGATATCACGAACGGACGATAGAGTTCGAGTGCCATCGTCTTCGGCAGCCCGCACTGGTAGAGCTTGAGATGCGGACCGACCACGATCACCGAGCGTCCGGAATAGTCCACGCGTTTTCCGAGCAAATTGCGTCGGAAGCGGCCTTTCTTGCCCTTGAGCATATCGCTTAGGGATTTCAATTCTCGACGACCGCGACGCGAAAGCGCTTTTCCACGCTGCGCGTTGTCGATCAGTGAATCTACCGCTTCCTGCAGCATACGTTTCTCGTTGCGGACGATCACGTCCGGTGCACCGAGCTCGACCAGTCGCTTCAGGCGATTGTTGCGATTGATCACGCGGCGGTATAAATCGTTCAGGTCGGACGTGGCGAAACGCCCACCATCGAGTTGAACCATCGGACGGAGGTCCGGCGGGATGACGGGCAGCTGCGTGAGGATCATCCATTCCGGACGATTCCCAGAGCGCCGGAAGGCTTCGACGACCTTGAGCCGTTTGGTCGCCTTCTTACGACGCTGCTTGCTGCGAGTAGTACGCACCTCACTCCATAGGTCATCAGTAAGTTTTACGAGATCCATGCGCTGCAGGATTTCGTAGAACGCCTCTGCGCCCATGTCTGCACGAAATACCTGACCCCACTTGTTTTTCAATTCCCGATAGCGGCTTTCGCCCAGGAACAACATGGGATGGATGGCGCTCAATTCATCCAAATCGTTTTTAAAATCCTCGATTTGAGAGACCGTATCATCTTCGACGTGTTCGTCAAGCGCCTCGAGGGTAAGCTCAGCTTCAGCTTTAACCTCTTCGATCTGCATCTTGAGCCCGGCGATTTCGCTGTCGCGTTTCTCTTTCAACGCAGATTCGACGTGGTTCAGACGCTCTTTAACGGCTTCCTGAACCAACTTGATGTGGTCGTTGTTAATCGTTTCTTGCTTATCGGCAATGAGCATATCGATGGCTTCGAAACGAATGGGCGCGCGAATGGTCTTCTCGAGTTTTTCGCTGAGGGTCTTTTCCAGGCGCTGACCTTCGCGAATCACGGGGTCGATTTGATTGGCGACTTCCTCTTCGTATGCCTCTTGAATTTCACGCCGTTTCTGTTCAAGCGCGTCCAGATTCGCCTTGCGATCGGCTTTGATATTTGCGATGCGTTGTTTATGTGCGTCGGCGCGTGCTTTTTCGAGTTGCATGATTTCATCTTCGACGCGTTTAATGGCGCGCTGTTTCGCATCTTCGTCCACCTGTGTGACGACATACTGGGCAAAATAGAGCACGCGGTCCAGGTTGCGCCTGGATACGTTCAACAGCAGACCGAGGTAGGAGGGGACACGCCGCGTGTACCATACATGCGCAACGGGGGCAGCCAGCGTGATGTGCCCCATGCGCTCTCTGCGAACGGAGGAACGTGTGACTTCAACGCCGCACTTCTCGCAGGTAATCCCCTTGAAGCGAATATTCTTATATTTACCGCAGTAACACTGCCAATCTCTTTGTGGCCCGAAGATCGCTTCGCAAAACAAGCCGTCCTTCTCGGGCCGTAATCTGCGGTAGTTAATGGTTTCCGGCTTTAATACTTCTCCATAAGACCAACTCAGTATAGTTTCCGGTGAGGCCAAACTTACTCGTAACGCTCGAAATCCTTTCGCTTCCACTAAATTCCTCCGTGGCGCTGCACAGCCCTACTCAGATATTTATTCCGACCCGATAATCCCTTGACCCTTTAAGTGAATGAAACAAACGTTCTACAGCGCAGGCAAAGCAAAACAAGCGCGTAAGGCGTATAGGACCTCAAGCGCTTTCAAGTGCCGACCACCCGCTTGGGTTTCATAAGACTATATTCTACATTTAAATTGAAAAATGTCAAGAAGACTTGTTGGCACTGATATAGTCCAATGAAAATGTCATGTATGAATAGTTCTGTGAAAATGTCACCT
>CAYYVY010000035.1:0-33623 GCA_964475265.1 uncultured Anaerolineaceae bacterium
GCAGCTCCCCTGCGAGAGGTTATTTAGATGAACGAATTCACTGAATACATTCAGTATATATCGATTTTGCTGATTTGTCAATTTTCTCACCAAGGTCGGGCGCGATTAAGAAAGCTCCTAATCGACGCGGGAGAGCGAAATGGTCGTCATGCCAAGGGTGGAAGCTGCGCCCTGGCGATTTATTTTCCGTCTCGTCCGATGAACATGGATTGCGCGAATGTGTTCTGAAAATCCGGGTGTGTGGCGAGCTCGAGGTATTTAATACGATCCGCGAGGCTGCGCGCTTCATCGCGCTTGGTGCGCGAGATGAGGGCGAGTTTGGCGCCCATGCCGGCAGCATTTCCTACCTGGCGAAAGCGATCCAAAGGAAGATCGGGCAGCATGCCAATCGTAATCGCGCTGGCAATGTCGATGTACGTTCCGAACGCCCCGGCAACGATTACCCTGTCAAGTTCATCCATCTGAACGCCGGCAGTTCGAAGCAGCAGTTTGATGCCAGCTGACATCGCCCCCTTGGCGAGTTGAAGCTCCCGTACGTCTTTCTGCGAGAAGCTGATTATCTGTTCGGAATCTATATCATCCGTCTCGTGGGAAACATCGCCTTCATCGATGAGCACGAACTCACGCTCGCCTCCCACCGTGCGCACGCGGGGATGGTCGTGCATGCGTCCTTGCTCGTCGAGCACGCCGGAGAGATAGAGCTGCGCCATGGCGTCGAGGATACCTGACCCGCACAGCCCGACCGGCGGAGCACCGCCGATGGTCTGATACTCGATGCGGTCTTCGAAAATTCGCAGGTGTTCGATGGCTCCGTTTGCAGCTCGCATGCCATGCTTGATGTGGGCGCCCTCAAATGCCGGTCCGGAAGCGCAGGACATACTGGTTAACCGCTTCTCATGGTGTAGACAAATCTCCGTATTCGTCCCGATGTCAATCGCCAGGGTGGTTCCAGGCTGCTGCTCGATCATCGCTGCCAAAAGCATGGCAACATGATCCGCGCCAACGAAGCCAGCGATATTGGCCAACAAGTGTACGTAGCTGCCGGGCATGAATTCGAGTTCCAGGTCTCGAGCTTTCAAATCCAATGCAGATGTAACAGCGGGGATATATGGGGCCCGAGCGAGCTGCTTGAGGGGTAAGTCTAGAAAGATATGGTGCATAACTGTGTTGCCAACAACAACGGCGTCGGAAATTTGGGACGCTTCGGCGTCGACCTGGGCGCACATTTTGTGAGCCGCTTTGTTGATGTTCGCAACCACCAGATCCCCGAGATCCGTAGCGTGAGACACGTTTCTCTCGATGTAGGAGATGCGAGCGATGATGTCTTCCCCGTATGCGATCTGGGGATTCATCAGCCCTTGAGCCGCTAGAGTTAGTCCCGTATTGAGGTCGAGTAAGTAGAGGGCAATTTTCGTCGTGCCCAAGTCGACGGCCAGACCCAGCGGCGGAAGATCTGGACCTAAGAGCCCGATGATTTCGCGCCCGCGGACGACGGCTTGCACGCGCCACGTACCGCTGCCGGGATCGAGGTATTCACGCAGTTGAGGGGAAATCTGACGCAGGACGTCGATATCGATCGACGCTCCCCTGAAGTCATGCTGCCGCTCCAGCGCATCAAGGAGCCTCTCAGCGTCCGCTTCGAGATCCTCGAGGGTAGGCGGCGCAAGTGAGACCAGGTAGGTCCGGATGATGGGATCTGGCTCAACGGGCAATTCCTCGCCTTCGACTTGCGTGCGCTGAGGAGAAGACAGTGATTCGGGTGGCACACGCACCTTGCAGTCACCATTTACGAAGGTACAGCAAGCCAGGCGGTAGCCCTGGGAAATATCATCGGGAGTGAGGAATTCCATTTCACTGGCGGTAGGCTCTGACACTTCGCCGCTAAGGATTTGTATACAGCAGCGTCCGCAGGTGCCGGTGCCGCCGCACAGGCTCTCCAGCTCAACCCCTAAGGCCCGGGCGGCTTCGAGTAAATTCCCGCCCTCGGGTACTTTCCCCCTGCGACCAACCGGTTCGAAATGGATGAAGTGGCTCATGCCCTCATCATTATAGGTTGATTACCGCGGACAAGGAAGGTATAGACCTCCATCAGGCTTTCGTCCCAGGCGATACGGAAGATCGTTTCAAGGCTCGCGCGCGGGCGGAATCGCAATCGAGAGCGGTGCCAATGCGTGGGGAAAATGGAAATCAATCGGCTCCTGGAATGAGGTTGAAACTCACAGGAGCCGATGTTTATGTTACGTTGAGAAATCCCGAACAATCGTGGTTTCTACGAAGTTTTCCGCCCGAGCCAGATTACCCAAACAATCACCATGAGTACGATTATCACAGCGACGACAATCAGGATCCAATATAGAAATCCCGTAATCTCTGATGGCTGTGTTTCTCAGACTTCACTCACCGCCATGTAGCGTGTCACCAGCTTCTACCCGGGTGTCTTGTCCTTGACAGGTGCATGCTCGCCCGGCGCTTCGTCCCACTTGAGCCACGGCCACTGGCCGTGGCTCATCAGATCCCGGTTGCCTCTCTCCAGCACCCACTGGTCATCCAGGATCAGCGGAGGGGTCATGGGGTAGTCCGGGCTTACCTCGGACAGCAGCGACGGAAGCAGCACGAAACTGCCCACCGTCTGCACGGTGTAGCCGGCTCCGGTGGTCTCTGTGACGCAGGTGTGCTCTTCGTCGAAGTTCAGCAAGAACTCCAGGTTAGTGATCTGGTGCCCCTGCGGATCGAGCTTCGCCTGGGAGGTGAAACCGACGGCGCCGGGCTTACGCGTGAAGGGCAGCTCCCCCTCCCCTTCGACGGTGGAGATGGATAACTCCCCGAAGGTTCCCGACCAATCACATTCCCAGCGGCCGGAGGAGCCTTCTGCAGGCTCGAGCTTGACCTGCTCTTGGTCATACACCTGGTCGTCCGGGCTGAGACGGTAGGGATGTACGTCTGCCCGCCAGTAGACATCCAAATAAAGCCAGTTGTAGCCCGTAAAGACGAAGTCCGGCTCCTCGGTGTAGGTGAACTGGACCTTCCACATCGTCAACGGAACAGCATTACTTTCATGTTTCCTGACTTTGACCACCACATCGCCCGAACTTCCAGGTCCCGGCGGGGAGGGTAGGTTGACAAGGATCTTGTCGCTGGCCCACTCTTTCACAGCGACTTCGACTTTGTCGATCGTCACACTGCCTTGCTCGCCCCCGAAACTGCCCAGGATCTCCAGTTCCTTCGCCTGCTCATCCACAACCAGTCGCTCAATGGATGGCATGAGAATCAGTCCCGATCCGCCGAAGCGAAAAAGATTCAAGGTACTCATCCCGTCCGGGCCGGGTTCATTGATGAGGCCAAGCCGATCCATGGCGTCCATCACGCTTACGACATCGAACGGGCGATTCGGTGGCACGGCCCTCTTTACATTGTCTGAGACGTCATGCCCCAAACCGAGCAAGCGATCGAAGAAGTAGAAGGGGCGATCGCCGATCCGTGTCGGCAGTGTCCAGCCAATAAACCATGAAGCATGGGCAGTCCGAAAGGACTCGGCGATTCCTTGAGACGAACAGGCGTCAATGTAAACCAAGCTGTTCTCACTAAAGGTCATTCGAGTGCTGACGAACTTGCCGGTGATGGCATAGTGCCACTCAATAGGCTTTGAATCTCCCGGGTCGGCAAGCATGTAAGCCAGGAGTTTGTCAGTGAGTTCCTGGGTGTAGGCAGCATCTTGGGCAGCACTGGTAGGCGTCGATGTCCACAGGGCGTAGATGAGGTCATGGGCTGGAGGGCCGGGGGTTTTGGGCGAGGGTGTGTATAGGGTCAGGCAGTCATTGGACTTGCCCAGGCACCCATAACCACCATGGGTGGCGAAGTAGAACACCCCGACGTTCTGAACTGCGGCGAGGTTCTCGACCGTGGCAGGCAGCACCGCTGACACATACTTGGACTTCCTTAGCGCGCGGTCGATCCACTCGGAGGCATCGCCAAAGCTGTAACCGAGGGAACTCATGGTCATGGCGACTTCGCTCTTCGGGAAGTCGTACTCCGTCGAATCTTGAGCGACGATCATAGCACTCAGCTTGCCACTTGAGGTCATAGTGCGAGTAAATGAGGTCAATGAGTTATCCGGGAAGGCCCTGCCGTCCGAGGATGAATTGAAGGGCAGGGATGGCAATGGAATCGTCTGCGGCTCCTCTCCGGAGGCATAGGGTGTTTCCGGTGGGATGATGACCATGCGACCATCCTTGAAGTTAGCCCAGATCGATCCATCCGGCGCCTGACCGGCCGCCTCGAAATGTGAGTCGGATGTCAGGTGATCCAGCATGACCCCACGGTCTATCTGCCCATCTTGCAGCATCGAGTCCTGCGCCACCTTGGCGATGTCGTCCAGCGCCGCCATACGCTCGCCGTCGCTGATCTCCCCGGAAGGGCCACCTGTCAGGGTCGACGACCCGAGGGTGCACGAAAGCACGGCCAACCCGACGACGAGAGCCGCCGCCAGGAGAGGCCAACGGCGACGAGTGACAGCCCTCCGCCTGCCCGTGCTGGAATTCCGGAAATTCACACCGCCCTGGTCGTGGTATCGCCAAGCTGCCATCGCTCTCCTCCATTCTCTACAGGAACTTCGGCCTCGCGCCGTCGGCCAGTTAAGCTTCCGCCAGCCGCCGGATTCTGCATTTACCCTTCCCGATCGGGACAATCAGGGCGTTCCGCCACAAATTCCGCCGGCGGGAGGGGTGCATTTAGCTCACCCAATCGGATGTACAGGGTTTCGTTGACCTCGTTTGCCTCATCATGGTCCTCCCAAAAGGATACCGGGCCTTCACCCGGCCAGGGTGTGCCGGCAAGTTCCGGCGCGCACGCGATACTATCGACCATCCACATCTTCCATCATGCTCACGTCATTCGTCCTCGTTGCGAGCGTGCAGCCCTTACTCCAAGCTCACCCTGGTAGCCTGCGGCTCCCTCATGGGTAGCCGGGCATCTCAGAATCTGCTAGTCGGAGGTTCCCCCTATAGTCCAAAGGACGTCATTTCCTTCGGATCTTGCGACAAACCACACTTGTCCGTCGGCGTCAGAAGTTAGAACATTGATGGCCAGATCGGGCATCAGTTCGGGCGTGTCGCCCTGGATACGGTAGAAGAACCCATCCCAGGCGAGCCAGGGCATGCCGCCACCATCGAAGACCAGGTCGTACGGCCTCCCATACTCGGCCACATCTCCGATCGGAGTCCATACCCCCTCGTGCGCGTGAAAAAGAGCGGACCCTCCGGAGCAGCTTGCCCCTCCGCATAGTGCCATCGTCGACCAAACATCGCCGTTGGGGTCGAGGGTGAGAGTTTCGGCGTAGCCGGGTCGGCTGCCGTCAGGCGCCGATGGCGGCAGTTCCAGCTCGGTCCACTCCTCGGTAATGGTGTCGAAACGCCAAACCGTTCTGTCCACACCCAGCCACACGGCCCCGGCCGGATCCATGCCAATTACGTTAGCGCAGCCGGTGGCAACCGGCGTGTCTGCCCCGCGCCAGGTCGATCCGTCGAACCATCGAACTCCCTGTCCGCCGAATGGCCCCGGTCCGCCCCAGTCACACTCGCCTACCCACACCGTGCCGCCGCCATGTGAGATACCAAGGATAAAAGAGGCCCACAGATCCTCCGGACCCGTCTCCTGCATGCCCATCTGCTCGGGAGTGATTACGTTCCAGTGCCCTCCTTCGAAATGACGCACGTCCTGGGACGTAGGCAGCCAGAATCCTCCCCGCCCATCGCTTTGCCCCCACCCTACACTGCGGTACCAGTTATCCTCTAACTGTATAGGAACCCAGCCCAGCTCAGCGCCGTACTCTTTCCACGACGTGCCGTCCCAGGCTGAGATTATGCTGGTGTCCTCGTCTACCACCCAGACTCGCCCGCTGTCGTCGATGCCGGCCAGGGTGCCTGTAAACTCGGGGAGGTACACGGATCCTGCGTCATCCTGGAACATGGCTACACTCTCGTCAGTAATCAGCCACAGGCCCTTGCCCGGCATGGGCTGAAGACGCTGAATCTCTCCAGTGACGACATCCTCAATGGCGACGACCTGCCGCGGGCTGGCGCCAACAGCAGGTGTTTCGGGCGCCGAGGTGGGAGCCTGGATCTGGGCCGACGAAGCCGTCTCCTGGGGCGTAGAAGTAACAAGGGGTTTGGTGACAGGGCTGCAGGCGGACGTTATCCCGAACACACCCAACACTATGCAATACTTCATGATGCTCTTCATGGAAGCTTCCTCCCGAAGCGTCTCCTCATCTGTATGACCTGAACCATGACGGATAAGTCATCGAATGCGAGAAGGAAATCAGGGATACAACACACCTCCTCACGCGAGATTCCACACGCCCTAGCAGCGGATGATGCCCAAACATCGGAAATGCATCCCTTGTTGGCGAGATGATGACCACAGGGCGGGCTGCGCAGCGTGCATGACAGCCGAGGGCACCAGACACATGGCCGATCAGGTGCTCAGGGTTGAGTCCCTTGGTTCTCCACATCAATGCCGTGCGGACTCGTCCTGGTTGGGCAATGAAGTCGTAGTGCGGACAACATGGATGAACCATACTGGACGAAGGACTCGTGTGCGGCATGCGCGCTAGTTTGCAGGTAGGGACACCTTTACTTGCCCAACCTGGTCCACCCGGATTTCGAGATGTCCCGAGCCCGTCCCCTGCACATTTCCGTCGGCGTCCTTCACGTCAACCTCGTAATCGAGCACAGCCCGCAACAAGGCTCCGGTTTGCTGGTCGACCCAGACCGTGCCTTCGGCGGATGTCACCGGCAGCACGAGACCGCCTCCCATACCACCTGAAGCCTGCGATAGGCCGCTCCCGCTAACGCTGTAGACCTCGGCCGTTCTGCCATCGAGAGTTTCCGTCCCGGTCAGGGTCGCTCCACCCAGCGAAGCGGCGAGTATCGCCACCGGATCCATCGGCCACATAGCCCAGGTAAGGCCGGACATGCCAATCCCAGGACTAACGCTCCCGTTTTCGACAACGTACTCCTGACCATCAATCAGGTAGGCTTCCTCGGTGGTTTGACTTCCGCTGTCACTAATTACCTCGTCCCGGAAGTGAACGTTGCTGCCTTCCACATCCGCGATCAATGTGTCATGGGATTGCCCCACGGACGACCCCGTCCAGATCGGTGCTTGATGCTGGACCACCAGGTGGAAGGAGGGGAGGACTGATGCTTTGCCTTCAGACACCAGGATCGCATTAAATGATTCCATCACTCGCACCGGGGCGCTCGAAGAAGCTATTGGCTCAGCGGATGGAAGCGGCTGAGCCGCACCACCAGTGGATACGGGTACCGGAAGCCCAAAGACGGAGGCGACCACTCGAATGCCGCCGATTTCCTCGCGCAGGGAGATAACAGCCTGCAGCTCTTCTGCCGGCTGCGAGTACAGCAGGTCTATGCGGTCTGCCTCGGTCTCGTGGGTCACGTCCAGATCCCAGCCGGACGCCTCCATCTGCTCTTCGTAGAAGTTCCGGGCAGATGCGAGGTCCGTCTGCGCGAGATACATCGTCATCGTTGGTTGACGATTAAGCTCAAGTGCTTCGGGCAGCACGGGAAGGCCGGTGTAGACCGGCAGGCACCCAGTTGGATAGACGATCTCGGGCCTGGCGTTGACCTGTGTTAGATCATAGTCAATCTGGATCGTGCCGGAGGAGTCCGTACCAAAATACGCCTCGCCTCCTTCGAGGGTCAGGTTGTACCTGACCACATAGCCGCCGGGATCAGCCATCCACACATCCCCGGAGGCAGTCAGCTCGATGCCCAGGTTCAGCGTGGCGTTGTCGATGGCGTAATGCAGGGTTGGTGTGCCATTGACTGTCTCTTGGCCCAGAGAGCGCGCCTCGCCGACCGGCCACAGCTGCGCGGCAGGGCGGAAACTCGTCGGCGGCTGGTCCTCCCAGCGGACAAAGCAGGGGAGGTCACCCTCCTTGAGGTACTGTGCCTCTCCCTCCGTACCTGTGAGGAGCTGGAGCGGCGCCCTGTTCTCATCCTGGCTCACACTGCTGGTAAACACCGCATGCGGTGTTCGCCAGACGTTCTGTTCGTAGGTGTTCTGCTGCTCCACCGGTTCACCGGCCAGCGTGCCCTGGAAGCTGACCGTCAGGGAAGCCCGGTAGTTGTCGAGCTCATCCAGCCCGGCCACCGGATTCGGCAAAACGAAGGAATTTCCGGTCCCAGCCGGCCCGGCCTGGTTGCCGAGCGAGCTGCAAGCCACGAGCGTACTTCCAAAGACTATGGCGATGACGCGCAACACCGATTTCATTGGTCCCTCCGGATGACGTAGACGGCTCCTGAGCCATTGGAGCCGAACTTAACCGGCCACTCGCCCCCCTGGCCGGAAAACAGCATGTTCTGCGTTCCAGAAAAGTCCTTATTCGGATCGTATTCGCTCCCTGACCACATTGGTTCTTGGCTCTCCTTGCCTTCCTTGTCGATGCACTTGTATTCGGTGGCGGGTATCTGGCTGTTGGAGAAGTTGATACTCACCAGCACGCCGCCTGATATCTTGCTCCCACTGACATCAAAGGAGGATGAACCCTCGATCGGATTGACCAAGCCACAATGGAGAGTGTCGTCCTTGGACTTCCAGAGACCATCGACGTGGTAGCTGTACGTGCCCTCTCCGGCAAGGTTCGAGCCGCCGGAAGTTCCGAATGTTCCGCTGCCCTCGAAGGTTGCAATCCACCACCAGACGTCGGCCTTAGTCTCCTGCAGGGCGGAGAGGCCAATTTCATACTCGCACTTTGACACCTTGGTCGGCAAGGCGATGGTCGTCCCCGTCAGGGATCCGGCGTTCGCCGTGATGCTGATCGACTCGGCTCCGTCACTTGTGGGCGAGTAGGTAAAGCGCAATCCTGATCCGCCCACGATACTCCAGGTGCCACTGGCTGGCGCGAGGGTCCCATGTGAAGCTCTGGCGCTGATAGTGCCGCCGGGGATCAGGGGGGGCGCCGTCGGCTTGCCACCCGTGGGCTGCAGGGAGACGAACACGTGGATGGGCACCTTATCCCCTACGCACACTGTCGCTGGCATACCTCCGAGGACATGTATAAATACCTGCCAACCCGGAAAGCTTTGCGCGGCTGCTTGCTCGGGCGCCGCAGCCATAAACGTCGTGGCAATGCCCATAATTAAGAGTCCGCGTACCAAAACCCTGTAACCTTTCTGGATCGTAGTCCGTTCTTCACTCATACCTGCCTCCTGGAAGTTCACCCTTTCGGTTTGTATTGGACTTGCGTCGAATTCTCGATGTTCGTGTCAAGCTTGGCTAGTTGGTTTTCTCGCCGCACTCCGGGCAAAACTTCGCCCCTGGAGTAAGCTTAGCACCGCACTTCGCGCATGTGCCAGAAATTTTGATCTGGGCACCACACTCGGGACAGAACTTGGCATTGGTTGCCTGCGGTGCACCGCAGTCCGGGCAGGAGGCGACAATGGTCTCACGCCAGTTGCCCTCGGCGAGTTTCTTGTCCTCTTCGGCCATCTTGGCGTGCGCCCAGACTTCCTCCACCGACCGGCTGGCCTGGGCCGCAGACATCTCCACACCCAGGTCGGGCGCACATTCCTTGCACAAGCCGCGTTTCTCATTCCAGCAGGATTTCTTGCAGACCCATGTGCTGCAGCGAGGGCACTGGCGGAAGCTTGGACGGATCTCGGCGGCCGCTGCTTCAAAAGCCTCATCATGGGCTTTCTCCCATGCAGCCGAACGGACATGTTCTCCAACGCTGGCCGCCTGGCTGAAGATCCCGCCGAAGATCCCACTGGCCGTCTCGAGCACACTGCTGGCGGAACCGATCGCCCATGGCCGGAAATGTGTGCGGAATCCATTTGAACAGCGGTCGCAGGCGAACTCGAACTGGAATCCCTTTTCCGTACTCTGGTCGCTAAAATTGCTGGTAAATTCGATCTCGTTTGTCATGTCCGACTCCTCGGATGTCATTCTGGAGAATCAAGGTTCAGCGACGTCATGACTTTGTCGACCTCGTGATCCCACTCCCTCCGCAACCTGGCACTGCCGGCGGTAGCCCTCGGCGCGGGTCGATTCGAACTTGCTGGCTTTCGCCTAGGGAATTTCAATCGGGGGCACCTCGGCCCTGGTGATATCGAGCGTGATGTTGAGATTATCGACGTCCGATGCGCTCCCGTGGTAGCTATTCGCTCTGGCCTCTCCCGCATACGTCAGGATCGTGCCCTGACACATATCCGGCAGATCCGGGTCGGGCTTCACCCGCATTTGTGCCGTCATGAAGTATTGTGTAACTCTGGGCTTGATGAACACCAGATACGGCGGATTCGACACCGCGTACAGGCTCACGGTGAAGGTTGTTCGATAACGGCGTATGAAGTAGTGAAAATCGTTCTGGAGGAGACCCACAGATGGATTGGGCTGCGACCAGGTGTTCTCTACGTCGATCATGATCCAACCGGAGTAGTAGTCCATAAGGATCGCTGTCCGGAGGGTTTCGTCGGCTTGAGACAGATCTCCTGCTCGGGTATCCGTTGCGCTCGCACCCGAGTTATTCAAACCCAAAAACGTAACCGTAGTGACAACAACGATCCCCATCAAGAGTAATTCACGTCTCACGCTCATTTTTGGCACTCCTGCTCCCACAGTATGTTGAAATGAAAAACCGCCGCTCCAATGAGTCGTTGGTGCCGCGGTCTGAGCATTAATTTGTTACCGCACATACGCTCCAGCCCCGAGGACTGGAGCGTTATCTTAATCTCAATGTGGATCTGCGGGTCGTGGCGGGGAGGGAGTCTTGCTCAGGATCTCATTCAATCTCCGAGGCTCTTGACCTTTAGCTTCGTGCATGATCTCAAGCGTTTCTCCCTACCCGGCCCCAGGGCGGAGCCGGCGTTGGATGCAACTGCATCCGAATTTGGGAGCCACGCACATCATGCGTGCCACAACCCTTTGTATGATTCTACAGCATTCAAGGGTGTGACACAATCCTGAATATTCGTTCAGGACACTTTATCGTATTGTCGCTGTATTCCCAATCTCGCATGCCGATTGTTTCGGCGATATGTTGTATCGAACGAATCCTCGCTCTCTCGAACTCTTTAGGAACAGTGGTAAGCAACTGTCCTGCGAGACTCTTATTCCATCTTCCGTCTGAAGCGGGAGACCACGACGACCAGCACGATGACCGCGGCGACGACAATCAGGATCCAATCGGGAAATACTGTCTTTTCCGTTGAGGTTGGTTCAGATTCCGTTGATGCCGGCTGGGATTCCTCGGCCTGTGCAGCCTCCAAATCGCGCTTCTGATCGAGGAAGGTCGCCACCCAGGCCAGCGGTGCGTTCCAGTTAATCGTCACCTCGTTGGTGGAGTAGGATCCAATTTCATCCACGTAACGTTTGGATGGCGCGTAGGCGGAGAGGTTGGCGTTCAGCGCCGCCGGGTCGTCCGCCGTGGCGTTTGCACCGCCGGCGAGCACACCGGGCGGTGGGGGTGGATATCCGTTGGCGAGGTCGTTGGCCCAGAAGCGGTGATGCGGGTGCTGCATGGGATAGCTTCCGTAGCCGGAGACGTAGCTCTTGTTCAGTGGGTTGTGTCCCAGCATATAATCCATGCTCAAACGAGCAGCGTCCAGGTATTTGCCAGCGCTGCTGAGGTCATACGCCAAAGCCACCAGTATCGTGTTGTTGAGGATCAATCCGTTGGAGCCCCAGGGATACTCTCCGTCGATGAGCACGGAATAGCCGTCGCGCGCCTGGATGGCGAGCATCTCGTCGGCGAAAGCGAGCACGTTCTCTTTCAATTGCGCCGCCTGTTCTTCCGGCAAATCGTTGTCCGTTGTAAGCAGCGTAATGCTACCCAGAGATGCGGTGCTGCCCCAGTCGAATTGGTCCACCTCGCCGAAACGATCCGAATCGAGCAGGTAGTCTAGGTACTCATCACTACCGGTCGTGGCGAACAGTTCGGCGGCGGCCCAGTAGAACTCATCTGAGACGTTGCCGTCATCATAGTTTCCGCCGCCATCGCCGGGTGTGTTGCCGGCGTAGATGTTCGGATTGGCGAGTGCGGCTTCCCATGCGGTTTGCGCCGCCGACAGACAGGTCTCTGCAAATTGCGCATCGATCTCGTTCCAGATACGGGCGCACTGCGCTGCGGTAGCCGCCAGGTTGAGTGTGGCGGCCGTCGATGGCGGGTAGAGGTAACGGCCGCTTCCGGCGATCTCATGTTCGTTGTCGTTATCGACTTCGGTCGGCGGAACCATCGGCATCGGCTCCCAGGCGCGGTCGTGCATCTTGTGATGGGCCATGCCGGCTTTGGGCTGTCCTTGCGGGACCTGCATAGCGAGCAGGAATTCCATCTCCCAACGCGCTTCATCGAGCAGGTCGGGGACGCCGTTGCCCTGCTCGGGGATTTGAAGCGTACCGTCGGTAAAGACTTCCGGGAAGCGTTCGTAGAGGTTCATCAAGGTCCAGACAGAAATACCGCCGTTGACCACGTATTTTCCGAAATCCCCGGCGTCGTACCAGCCGCCCGCCACGTCCAGGGAATAATCACATCCCGGCCACGAATTGCCATCGGGGTCGTCGCCTTTGTAGCACGTCACGTTGTCGTCGCTGATATGACCGGCATGACGAGCCCAATCCTCACCCACGTACTGCGCCTCGATGGGCGTGCCGCTGCGGTTGTGATAGAAGTAGGCCAGGGCATCTGTCTTCAATTGGGCGTAGATGTCCTCGGAAATTGCGAAGGGGGCACTTTCCAGACCACCCGCCACAAGCTGATAGCCGCTGCCAGGCGTATCGTATTCCGAGAAATCGATTTCATGTAAAAAGTCGCCCGAGGTCGCGTCTTCGCCGAGTACGGTGGTTTCGCCGCTCAGAACGACTTCGCCGCTGCCGTTTCGCAAGCTCCAGTTCAGGGCGGTGGATGAGTCGTGGGCAACGGAAGCGATCTTTTCGCTCTTGGGGAAATATCCACTTTGATTAACACTCACCTGCGCCGGGATGGGGGCCGCTGTGGGAGTCGGCGCCGCCGTGGGCTGCGCCTCGATCACGCTGGGCTGCGGGATATCCTCCCGGCCTAGTTCGAAAAAGATCGCCCGTCCGAAGAGATAGGGGTACTGCCAGGATTGATCCGAGGTGTCGGCCTTCGACCAGATCAATTTGACGTCGCGATCCAATGCCGAAGCGCCGTTGATCTGCGCTTGAAAGCCGATTTCGACGCCGTGAGCGGGTTCCAGTATACCCTCCAGGGGGACAGCCACTTCAAATCCCCAACCGTCATCCGTTTCGAAAACAAACCCGCTCACGCTGACATCAGAGTTATTCACACCGGTAATCGTCAGCCCATTCGGGTCGCTGTTGCCGATGTCTCCAGCGTTGATGTTGATCTGATAAATTTTGGGCCAAAAGGCTGTGGCGTTCAGATCATCGGAGGCGTTGATGTAGAACTCCATGGAATCTTCGTTCCAGTAATTCGTACCGTGCTTCTTGGCGATGATGTTTTGATCGGGCATCTGCATGGCGATGTAAAAATTCTGCGCATCTGCCGCCACCGAAAACGTGAACGAGCCGTTTTCTGCGGGATCGGAAGAAAGCGTCGACCCGTAGTCCACAAAACTGGAGGGCAAGTCTTCCCAATCCGATAGATCACCATCCACCGTGATTTCAACAGGGAAGGGAATGTAGATCAATTCACCCTGGATTTCGGGCGGCACCGGCCCGTCGAAATCCTGCGCCGACGTGTTCGCCGGAGCTGCCAGGGAAATGATGGCGAGGATGAGGATCGTAACGATTGCAGTTATCCCTGTAGATTTATTCATTTTAAGCATTCCTTTTGGAATTCGAATTGATTTCACCCGCGGATTATAGCATGTGACATTGCGTATGTCTCGCAGAACGTGCCGCGATGGTTGAACGACACGCGATTACTTGTGCCCGTCGGCATTCTGGATTCAACCACATGTGGATGATTATGGTGTGCTTGCATTTCCCTTGACAATGGTGGGAAGTCGTATAATAATATGGGTGGGCGGTCACCCATATTATATAGATGGATGGAGATCATGCCGCGTTTCAAAGACGAGGATCGGGATCGCAAGAAGCAAGATACGCGCAGGGCGTTGTTGGACGCCGCGGCGCTGGAGTTCGCCCGCGAGGGGTACAACGGCGCCAACATCAACCGCATCTCCCAGGCAGCTGGGTACGCCAAGGGCACAATCTACAACTATTTCGAAAGCAAACGGGCACTCATGCAGGCGTTGATCGTGGATACCGCTGCGATGCACCTGGCGTACATCCGCGAACGTGTGCTGGAGATGGAGATGGCCGACAGGCGCTTGGAGACCTTCTTTACCGGCGGCTTTGAATTTATCTCCGCGCATCCTGCTAGAGGACGGGCGATCGTTAACAATCTCTACGGCCCGGACGTGGGATTCAAGGAAGCGTTGTATCAGGCTTATTTGCCCATGTTCGAACTCATAAGCCGTGACATCCTCGCACTGGGACTAGCGCAGGAGATTTTCCACCCGCTGGATCCGGCCATCGTGGTTAATTTGATCATGCTCGTCTATCTAGGGACTGCCTCTCAAGTCGGCCCGCAAGGAACCCCCTGGCTTGATGGACAGTTCGTCGCCGATTTTGCCGTGCGTGGACTGAGCAAATAATTCGACCTGTGCGAGGTGGCCGGATCGGATCGGCCTGTCTGGACTTCGTCGTACATCATGAACGCGCTGCAAGCTGGATTTGAATCCATAATAAAGAAAGGATTAAGACTGGTGAATACGTTGGTGGTTTACTTCTCGAAATTTGGCAACACACAAATGGTCGCCGAGACGATTGCGAAAACATGCGAAGCGGCCGGCCCTGCCCGTTTACTACCCTCCGATCAGCTGCAAGAAGCAGATTTCAAAGACTGTGATCTGGTAATCATGGGATGCCCAACCCATAAAATGAACCTGCCGGAAGCTGTCCGCCCGATCTTCGAGCGTTTTCCGAAAAGGGTTCTTGGCGGGAAATCCATTGCGGCATTCGACACCTCCTATCAAATGTCGTCCATGCTGGCAGGCTTTACGGCGTCCAAGCGCTTGGAAAAGAAGCTGCGCAAGCTCGGGGGAAAGCGCGTCGTTCGACCGGAGACGTTCCACGTGGTCGGAAGAGAGGGACCGCTCTTCGATGGCGAGATCGAACGAGCCGGCGTTTGGGCGCAAACCATTCTGGCGCGGCTGGATCATGTATAAAATCAACTTGAAGAATAGCTGCAGGTGGGGTGGATTTCCACGTCTGCGGAGGCGGTCCGTGCAAGCGAAAGGTCCGTGTGGCGGACCCGCTGCTCTTCTGACGGGCGCGCATACGCGCGAACTTCTATTATTTTGATAGAGATTCGTAAGATTTCGGTGTATGCTATAGTCAATTAATCGTAGTCTGACGATTCACCCTGGAACCGTATTCGCCGGGGATTCCAAAAGGGAGCAGAAGGATGAAGCGCTGGCCGGTCGTCTTTTTCGCCGTCTTGATGATTGCCGTCGGTGTGATATGGTTCTTTCAGGGCATCGGTGTGTTGCCGGGGAGTTTCATGACGGGAGATCCAAAGTGGGCGTGGATCGGAGGGATCGTTTTCATCGTTGGCTTGGGTGTGTTGTGGTTTGCTCGCGGCGCAAAGAAAGGTGAGGGATAAAATGCGAAAATTTCAACCCAACATCTTGCACGGGGCGCTGACCGGATTGTTGTTGACGATTCCCCTCATTGGCTTGTTTTTCGTGGCCAATCAACTGGCAGGTACGCCGTACGTGCCGTTCGATCTCTTCGAGTGGTTGGCCAGGATTCTCCCCGGAGACCTCGTGGTTTTCGGTATCGATACGATGGTCAAGATATTGACCTTTTTCAACCTGAGCATACGAGAAGCCTCCAAGCCGGCGGAGATTCTGCTGGCATTGGGTCAATTCACGGCCATCGGCGTTGTCGTGTGCGCGATCTTTTATTTCGTTTTACGACGCTGGGAAAAAATTCGTAAGAATTACTTCGTCGGCATGATTTTAGGTGTATTGGCGGGGATCATCTTCTTGTTGATCAGTTTTCAAATTGGAAAATATTCCGTCGCTGCGGAGATCAGTGCGCTTTGGATCTTGCTGCTTTTCATCCTGTGGGGCGTATGCATGCAGTGGGTGTACCAGAAACTGAGTCCCGCGGAGGCGCCCGAAGCAGCAGCGGGTGAGGCGGGTTTTGAGATGCAGCAGATCGATCGGCGCAGGTTTCTGGTCATGCTGGGCGGCGCCTCGGCTGCCATCACAGTAATCGGCGCCGGTCTGGGATCGCTCATCGATACGGAGCCGGCACAGACGGCTGCGGGCGGTGAGGGAGAGGCCATCGATGTCAACGAACCCGAACCGCAGACGGTAACGCTGCCGGAAAGACCCGGTGCGGTCGAGCCGGTTGCGGGAACGCGTGACGAATATACACCGCTCGAAGACCATTATCGCATCGACATCAACCTCAGCCCACCGGAAATCGATGGCGCCACCTGGCGTTTGCCCATCCAGGGTCTGGTAAACAATCCACTCACGCTGGATCTGAACGATTTCTGTCAGCAGCGATTTGGCGAACCGATGCATTTGTTCGTCACGTTGGCGTGCATCTCCAACAACATCGCCGGTGATCTCGTCAGCACAACGCGCTGGACCGGCGTTCCCTTGCAGCGCATCCTCGATGAAGCCGGCCCGCTGATTTCGGCCAGGCATCTGCTGATCGAGGCGGGGGACGGTTTTTATGAAAGCGTGCCGTTGGAGCTGATTCGTTCGGACGAACGCATCATGCTCGCCTACATGTGGGACGGAAAACCCTTGCAGCCCGAACACGGCTTTCCACTGCGCATCTACATCCCCGATCGCTATGGTATGAAACAACCCAAGTGGATCACGAGCTTCGAATTGAGCGCGGTGGACCAGCCGGGTTATTGGGTCGAAAGAGGCTGGGACAGAACCGCCCAGATGAAGGCCACGTCGGTCATCGATGTGGCAGCCACGGATGAAGTCATCGAGCGCGGGGGCCAGCAGTATATTCCCATCGGCGGGATCGCACGTGCGGGGGCGCGCGGCATCTCGAAAGTGGAAGTGCAGGTCGACGATGGCGATTGGCAGGAAGCACAACTGCGTACTCCACTTTCGGAGCTGACGTGGGTGTTGTGGCGTTTCGACTGGCCTTTCGAAGCCGGCGAGCACACGTTTACCGTCCGTTGTTACGACGGGGAGGGTGAGATGCAGATCGCCGAGAGTCACCCGCCGCGACCGTTCGGCGCCACGGGATTGCATGACGTCGATGTAAACGTATGATCTCTCAGCGCTAATGCAGCTCGAAAAAACCATCGAACCGCGCCGTTATCCAAACCGCTGTGTCTTTGGCGGAATCGACTCATGGTGAGGTGGCATGGAATACGTCGAATTCCAGGGTGAGCGAGTCCCCAAGATCGGTTTGGGGACCTGGGATTTGCGCGGCGAGGCATGTGTCCGTGCGCTGCAGCATGCCCTGGAGATCGGATATCGGCATGTCGATACGGCCGAATTTTACCGAAACGAAGCGGAAATCGGCACGGCAATTGCGCAATCGGGTCTTGCCCGAGATCAGCTTTTTCTGACCAGCAAGGTGTGGTCGAATCATTTACGTTACGACGATTTAATCGAAGCGTGTCAGCGCAGTCTGCAAAAACTGGGCGTCGAGTCGCTCGACCTCTACCTCATTCATGCGCCCGATCCCCAGGTTCCCATCGAAGAATCGATGCGCGCCCTGAACGACTTGCAGGCAAACGGAAAAATCCGCCACTTTGGGGTGAGTAATTTCACTGTGCCTCAGCTGCGCCGGGCGCTGCAGCACGCCTCGGCGCCGGTTTTTAGTCATCAGTTCAAGTATCATCCGCTGCATCCTCAGGACGAAATGCTGGCGTTTTGCCGGCGCGAAAAGATCCTGGTGACGGCATACAGTCCCATCGCCAAGGGCAGGGTGCTGCGATCTCCAGTGCTGCAAGAGATCGCACGGCGGCATGCGGTGTCTGCGGCTCAAGTTGCGCTGCGCTGGCTGGTGGATCAGGATCTGGTGATCACAATTCCCAAAGCTTCCGACCCGAAGCATCAACAGCAGAATTTGGAAATATTTGGGTTCGACCTGTCCCCGGAGGAGAAGATAAAAATCGACGAGATGGGGCGTTGATCCATCATCGCCGACTTTTCTGCGTCTTCCACCCAACTACCGGTTACAAGGCAGTAGACCTCGTCGACCTCGGTTGAGGAAGTACTTACGATCTACATTTCCCTTTTAGCCCTACGGCTTGTGTTTAAACTACCTCAACGCTTTTTCCAAGTGGATCCATCGCATCCTCTTTGGAAGTCTGCGTTTGATTTTGACTCAAGAGCTTGGTCATCTCCTGGGAGGCTTCCTTCGGCGATATGCTCTCGACGACTGCCCATTCGGCGGCCAGGTTGTCCATGATTTTGCGTAGCGCTGTTCTCTCCGTGTCATTGAGATTCTTCTTCCGATTTCTTGCCCACAAATCTCGTACCAGACGGATGGTTGCACGCAGCAGCCCTTCGGAGAGCACTTTCTTGATACGCGACTGCCTCTGTTTGTAATTCGCGTCCATTTGCTCCGGCTTCTTTTTCAACAGCCGAACCACTCGGCGAAAAGCGCTGCGACTGATGACTTTCCGCACGCGACTGTCTTCTACGCTGTCGACAGGAATCCAATACGTGGTCTCGTCCGCTTCGACTCGAAAGTATTCGGACTTCGTTTTGTTGACCCGTTTTTCTTCGATCTTGCTTATTTTGCCAACACCGTAGATGGGATGGACGATCCAATTGCCAACTTCGAATTCTTTCTTCTTCTTTCTTGTTGCCATATGTTTATCCCCTTTCCGGAATGGTTGCGGCGGGTTCGATAGGCGGAGGTTTCCTTACCGTGGACTCTGAACGGGACAGAGGTTCGTAATTCATGGTATAGACGGCACAAATTACAACATCCGGCAATGACTGCCGCCGCCACGTATATCGAACGTTGTTTCAACGGGAACGTAACGTAGTTAAATGCCTGCGCACGATGAAGTAGTGGCGATAGACATTAACATTTTACCATTTACCCCCCGGGGGGATTCAAGATGTAGATGGTACCAATTTCCTCAAGGGAAGATTTGCCGACGTTTATGGACTCGGTCGCTTGTTTCCTGCGTCGTCTTGCCACGGTCGTGCTCAACATGCTGTGCTGATTGCTTTCTACGGATGGTGAAACGAAATTTCACTCATTCGATACAATATTACAGTATGAACACGAGCATCTGCGTGTATGATAAGGTTACAGATCGCTCCCTCATGACCTCGGTGCGAGGCGTTGATGGGACATGTCGATCGATGATCAAGCGAAGGAGGAAAGATGAGTCTCAAGGATCAAATTCTTCAGATTTTGGTGATCGGCAGGGAATTGGAAGTAGAGTTCATTGCGGGCTTGACGGATGCCGAGCGAGCATATGAAAGCACGTTTGAAAAATGGTCGGCGAAGGACGCCGTCGCCCATGCCAATTACTGGCAGGACGTACGTGCCACGCGGGCCAGGGTATGGATCGAAGGGAAAGAGCTCGAATCGCTGTCCCAATTCGAGCAAGCCAATTATCAATGCTACGATCGCTACGCCGGGCAGACCTGGGCGGAAATCGAAACGTTTGCGCAGCAGGCCCACGAGAAAATGCAGGAAACTATGCAGGGAATGAGCGAAGAGGCGCTCGAAGGTCCTTCCGAAGAATCGGAGGACCGTAAGATGTGGGAAACGCTGATTGGCAGTGCTTTTACCCACAAGCTCCTGCACTATTCCGATTTCTATCACGAACGCGGGCAGCACGAAGTCGTCAGCCGGCTCTGGGGTGAATGGGCGGATTTAGTCTCGCCGCTCGATGACGGCGCAGATTGGCAGGGCCGGGTAAGTTACAACGCAGCGTGCAGCCTGGCGCTTGCAGGAGATCAACAAGCTGCGCTCGAAAAACTGCGAAAAGCGTTGGATTTACAACCCCAATTACGATCCTGGTCGAGGCGGGATTCGGATCTGGCAAGCCTGCACGATCTCCCCGAGTATAAAGAGCTCGTCGCGCCGGATTTCTGGTGGAAGGCAATCGAAGCCGGACCACAGGCGGAAGCGCTCGCCGATCAATTCATGCGTGCGCTTTCGATGTTCCGCATTGCGATCGATGCTTGTCCGCAAGCGGAATGGCGGCAAGGAGAAACGCTCTACCAACGCCCGGCCGGGTTGGCGCTGCACATCGCGCAGTCGGTTAATAATTTCAGCATGCAAAAACCGGGCGAACAAATGGAGGATCCTCTCAACCAAATCCAATGGCAGGTGCGTGATGCAGATAAGCTGCCGGCGCAGAAAGAGCTTCTGCGCTTCCTGAACGAAGTCGAAAAGCGCATGGCGAATCTCATCGCAACTTCCGACCTGACTGCACAGGAAGAGCTTTTCCCATGGACCGGCTTCACGATCCTCAGCCGGGTGGTGTATGCGCTGCGGCACATGACCCACCACCTGGCGGATTTGATTATGGAGCTCAAACACCGCGGCGTGCAACCGCCGAGCTGGCATTAACCGTTTACTGAATTCGCCTGGCGGGAAATGAATTTCAAAGCACGCGCTGGCGTGAAGTTGAATTGATTCTGCATGTTTATGGCCTGTGTCGCATCAGCGCGGGGAGACCCGAAAAATTCGCGTTTCCCTGTCAGCAACCCAGACACTCTGCCCCCTGCGCTTCGACGGGCACCGAAAGCCCTGGAAGACCGGCGTAAGAGCACACGCCGGCCGTGCCTGGCTGCAGCGCTTGGTTGGGTAATTTGGCGCTGAAAGCAGCTCTTTCGATATCTGTAATCCCTCAATTTTCACCCAGGACGTTCGCATACTCAGGGTTTAGTGCTGCGTCCACACATACCTCGATTTTTGCTCCGCTGCGGTGGAGATGTCATTTGTCTTGTGAAGAATGTCACAAATAACCTATTAAATCATGTCCAAGACTCGATATATTTATCGGTTGGGCCGGATCTAGGCATGTTTGGAGTACTTGATGCTGTTTACGACGATTACAAAAAAGAATTTTCGACGCAGCGCTTATGGAGGGCAGACTGGTGGAAGCGCTTTTGGGAGTACGCACGCCACGGCGCCCATTTTTCACCAATCGGCAGTTGGGTTGGTGGGAACAAATCAAAGAACTCTTCCTGGACGTTCGCACATGGTCCACACTGGCTTATATGGTCGTACAGCTGCCGTTGGGCCTGGTATACTTCGTTGCTTTCCTGACGCTTTTTTCAGTCTCCGTGAGTCTGATCGCGAATCCATTCTTGGTCTATGTGTTGGATTTACCCGTGATACATATTGATTGGGCGCCTTACAACAACAACCCCCCGTTGATGTTCGCATTTATCGTCGTAGGTATGATCCTGTTCGTGGCGATGCTGCGCATTTCCAAAACCTTCGGCAGATTAGATGCGATTTACGCAAAAACCTTGCTGGTCGGCGGGTTCAGTGAGATCGAAGCGCAGACCGAGTTAGGTCGATATCAAGAGGTACAAATTAAGGAGGAATCTATGGAGATCAAAGAGGAAGGGAAATTCGAAATCGATCAGCGTCCACCAACACTTGTTATCGTTGTATCCGTTGCATTCTTGCTTTTCGTCATCGGATTGGTAGTGCTGGCGTTTCTAGCCACTCGATGATTTAGTGTTCGTTTTCGGCTGCGGTGGTATTTGTGATATTAATCAGAAAGCCAGACCGTCGCCTCAAATTTGCAGATGGTCGGTTCGTTCGCGGGCTCATCGGAAATTCAGCATAGCTTCCTTCAAACAAAAGAGAAGCGCTCAATCGGGCGCTTCTCTCTTTCTTCTGTGTTTGAGTTGGCGATACCAACGATCTATTTCGCGTAAACCCTATACTTGATTCTTTGAAATCACATCCCGATACCAGTAAGCGCTGCTTTTGGGAATGCGTTTGAGCGTCTCGAAATCCACATAAACCAGTCCGAAGCGTTTGTCGAATCCATACGCCCATTCGAAATTGTCAGTGAAGGACCAATGGAAATAGCCCCGCAGCGGGACGCCGTCCTGGATGGCGCGGGCGGCTTCTCGCAGATGGGAACCGACGTAGCGGATCCGACCGGGATCGTCCACTTCCCCCGATGCGTCGACGCGGTCAACCAGTGCGGCGCCGTTCTCCGTGACCATGATTGCCGGAAAATCGTAATCGCGATGGATACGGACCAATATTTCGTATAAACCGGGCGGGTAAATCTCCCAACCCATTTCCGTCATTTCATCCGAGGGGAATAGCGTGCGCGGTTCGTTTTCTTCTTCCGGAATCTCGTCGTTCCTGGCGATGACTCTGAAGTAGTAATTGATCCCCAGGAAATCCAGGGGAGCGGCGATTTTCTCGAGATCCCCCTCGAGAACGAAATTCATCTTTCTACCATATCGCGCGACGATGTCCTGCGGGTAGCCTCGCCCGGAGACGGGGTCCATGAACCAGCGGTTGACGGCACCGTCCGCGAATTTTGCCGCCTCTTTGTCCGCCTCGCTCGGAGAAGCCGTATGCACGGGATGAACGTTGAAGACGATGGCGACGTTTGCATCGGGCACGTTGGCGCGGATCACGGGAACACTCAAGCCGTGTGCCAGGAGTAGATGATGGGATGCGGCGACCATCTCGTCCATATCTCGGTGACCCGGAGCGTGGCGGCCTATGAGATAGCCAACGACAGCGCTCACGTGGGGCTCATTAAGTGTCATCCAATTTCGCACGCGATCGCCAAGATGCTGGGTGACGGCATCTGTGTACTCGGCGAAGGCCAGGGCGGTGTCACGCGCCGGCCAGCCGCCGCGGTCCTGCAAGGCTTGTGGGAGATCCCAGTGGTAGAGGGTGATATACGGCTCGATGTTCGCCTCGAGGAGACCGTCGACCAGGGCGCTGTAGAAATCCAGCCCGGCCTGATTGATCTTCCCCGTTCCCGCGGGAATGATCCGCGGCCAGGAGATAGAGAAACGATAGGCCGGGATGCCCAAAGTAGCCATGAGATCCACATCTTCTTGCCAGCGATGGTAGTGGTCGCAAGCCACGTCGCCAGTTTCATCGTTTTCGATCTTGCCGGGCGTGTGGCAGAAGCGATCCCAAATACTCTCACCCTTGCCGGCTTCATTCCAGGCGCCTTCGATCTGGTAGGCCGATGTGGCTACGCCCCAGATAAAATCTTCCGGAAAACCGACGGCTGCTTCGTTGTTCGAATGATGATCCATTGCATTCCCATCCTGAATCTGTTTTGTATAGGCTCGATTAAACCATGAAATTGGTTTCCAGAAAATCGAGAATATCCTTGAGCTGCGTGAAAGCGAGCGCCGTCACGCTGTCCGCAGCTCCGTAATAGATGGCAATGCGGCCGGTTTCCTCGTCGTATAAAGCAGCGCAGGGGAAAACAACGTTGGGCACGTCACCGATACACTCGTAATCCCGCTGCGGGGAGAGCAGGTAAGGTCCGCCGCGCCGGATGACCTTCCAGGGCTGCTCGAGGTCCAACAGGGCAGCGCCAAAGCTGTAGACGAAACCATTACAGGAGGTCAGCACGCCGTGATAGAAGAGCAACCATCCCTGCGGCGTTTCGATGGGGACCGGACCGGCGCCGATCTTGGTACTCTGCCATCCAGCGGTCGCGCCCATCACGAAGCGGTGCCGGCCCCAATGGATCATATCGGGACTCATGCTCAAGAAAATGTCCCCGAAGGGAGTGTGTCCGTTGTCGCTCGGGCGGCTGAGCATGGCATAGGCGTGGTTGATCTTGCGGGGAAAAAGCACACCGTTGCGGTTGAAGGGCAGCAGTGCGTTTTCGAGAAAATGGAATTTCTCGAAATCTTGGGTGTATCCAATGCCGATCGTCGGACCGTGGTAGCCGTTGCACCAGGTGATGTAGTAGCGATCCTCGAGCCAGACGAGGCGAGGATCGTAGCGATGGGAATAGACGGCCAGTTCGTCATTGGTGAATTCCCACGAGATGGGATCGTGATCCAGCTGCCAATCCAAACCGTCCTTGCTGAAGCCGCGGTAGAGGTTCATCTCGCGCTTCCTGTTATCCACGCGAAACACACCCGCGAACTTGTCCTCGAAGGGAACGACGGCGCTGTTGAATATACTGTTCGATGTCGGGATCAAGCCGCGAGGGATGATCGGGTTCTTGCTGTAGCGCCAAAGGATGTCGGAGCAGCCCGCGGGCCGCGCTTCCCAGGGAATGTTGGTCTTCGCCATGCTTTATCTCCTTGAATTACTCTTTCAACGCCCGCCACAGAGAGCGGGAGGGGAAGTCCTCTCTTAAATATCGCGCCGCAGGCCTACTTTGGAAACGGTGTTGTGTTGCTGCGCTGCCTCACGATTCCCCGGGCGATGCACAGCCCTGGTCTGTTTCCATGGCGACGATCGTGAAGAAAATGATTGTTGACGGGCGGTGAAAATACCTGTATAGTATCTATACCTACCGAGAGCGCTCCCAGCACTTTCCTATTTATAGAACATTTTGCCCAAAAATGGAAGCTTAATCGGCCGAGTTATGAAAATTCAGATGAGAGCGCTCCCATTTTATCGAGAGAACGTGGATGCCAAACCTGACGCTTGAGGACATTGCCGAGAAGGCCGGTGTATCCCGATCGACGGTATCCAGAGTGATCAACGATCAACCCAACGTGAGCGATGGAGTGCGAGCCCGCGTCTGGGAAGTGATCGAGGAAACAGGATACCAGCCCAACGTGGCTGCTCGGTCGCTGGCCTCGCAACGATCCTACATGATCGGGCTGGTTCTGCCGCACAGCGTCTCC
This sequence comes from uncultured Anaerolineaceae bacterium, assembly GCA_964475265.1. GTDB lineage: Bacteria > Chloroflexota > Anaerolineae > Anaerolineales > E44-bin32 > WVZH01. Next base: position 24,852 of record CAYYVY010000035.1, read on the forward strand.
TATTTGTTCACCGACCCGTATATCCCGCATCTTATTCAGGGCGTCGCACAGAGCTGCAATCAGCACGATTACACCCTGGGGCTTTTTCATGCTTCCACCAAGGAAGATGAGCAAAAGATGTATCCCCGCGTATCAAGGGCCGGCCTGTTGGACGGCGTCATTTTGCAGGCCGGTCACCACGGTGATCCCTTGATGGACCGCTTGATGGACTCGGATCTTCCTCTGGTCTTCGTTGGCCGGCCGTTTCACTCCGAAAATGTGAGTTTCGTGGATATTGACAACATCGAGGGCGCATACAACGCGGTATCGCATTTGATTCGCCTGGGATATCAACGCATCGCCACGATTGCCGGCACGGGACTCAGCACGGTGGGTATCGACCGTAAACAGGGATACATCAACGCGTTGCATAACCATGATTTGCCCGTCGATGAGCGCTTGATCGTGGAAAGCGATTTCACCGAAGCAGGTGGCTGCCAGGCGATGGAAGATTTGCTGCCGGCCAGACCGGAAGCCGTTTTTGCTGCCTCCGACGTCATGGCCATCGGTGCAATGCGCGCTGTACGGAAAGCGGGCCTTAAAATCCCGGACGAAGTTGCCATTGTTGGATTCGACGATCTTCCCGTGGCGAAAATGGCCAATCCTGCGCTGACAACCATCCGGCAGCCGATCAACCGCCTGGGTTCCACGGCGGTGGATACGCTGATCGATATGATTAATAACGGCGCCAAGCCGCATAATCGCATCATCTTGAGCACCGAGTTGGTCATACGCCATTCCTGCGGCGCAAACCACAGCTCGCGATGAAGGAATGGAAGTAAGAGTCCGAGGAACGAGGAGCTGTACCGCGATCAAGATAGGTCTTCGTGTCGTGCGTGAATCGGGGGTGGTGGAGTCGGATCACCACCTCCATCAAGGTACAACTGGATTGATGCCGACCAGGAGCATGCGTCTGAAACCAAGCTAGGATCTGCTGGCGACCGAGTCTCAATGCACGTCATCTCATTCAAACGTAAACCCCCGGAGGCCCGTGTACGATTTTTAATGTTCGTAAGTCTAGTCACAAGTTTTTTTCACAAAGGCTGGGAGCGCTCCCAGTTATTACGAGAGTATCCACGTTTTGTGGAAAGGAGGTGGCCATTCAAGCAGAAGAAGCGCAAATAGCACGCTTGTTTATAAATGTGTTTGCAACTTTTAAAAGGGAAACGCAAAAAGGAGAAAGAAGATGAAACGTAGTATGTTGATTATATCCATCCTGGTGTCGCTGAGTTTACTTCTCGCGTCGTGTTCGCAGGCAGTTGAAACAGTCATCGTCGAGCGCGAAGGAGAGACGATCGTCGTCACTGCGACCCCTTCCGAAGATATGGAAGCACCGGACGTCGTTTACGAACGCAGCGAAACGCTCTACATCAGCGGCGCCGCCTGGGGCCCGCCGAACGACTGGAACCCATTTATCTCTTGGAGCAAGGCCAACACAAGCGGGACCATCGGGCTCGTCTACGAGACCCTCTTCATGTTCGATGGCTTGACCGGCGAGTTCATGCCCTTCCTGGCCGAGAGCGGAGAGTGGGTCGATGCCGATACCTACCAGATCACCCTGCGTGACGGGCTGACCTGGTCGGATGGTGAGGCATTGACGGCGGAAGACGTCGCCTTTACGTTCGAGCTGGCCAAGGAATATGGGTCGCTGTTCTGGGCGCCGATGTGGAATTACCTGACGGAAATCGTCGTCGATGGAGACACCGGTTTGACCTTCGAATTCACCGATCCACTCTATCAGGAGTTCGCCAATAACCTCTACAACATCCCGATCGCACCGGAGCACGTCTGGGCCGACAGGACGGAAGAAGAGGTTACCGCCGGGCTGAACGAGAACCCGATTGGCTCGGGAGCCTACCTGTACGAAACCCACGGTGAAGACCGCAACGTCTGGATCCGCAATGAGGACTGGTGGGGCATCGATGTGTTCGGACTGCCGGCGCCCAAACGGATCGTCGACATCCGCACGTCGAGCAACAACGCAGCGCTGGGTGAGGTCCTCAAGGGCGAGCTTGACTTGAGCAATAACTACCTGCCCGGCGTCGCCGCTCTGGCGGATCAGGGCTACGTGGACACCTACTTCGAAGATGCGCCCTACATGCTGGCGGCCAACACGGCCGTTTTGTTCCTGAATCTGACCAAGTCGCCCATGGATGAACCCGAGTTCAGGCGGGCGTTGGCGTACTCCATCAACACGGATGACATCGTCGAGGTCGCATACGCGAACCTGGTAGCCGCGGCGAGCCCCTCCGGCTTGCTGCCGGCGCTTTCCCAGTTCATCGATGATGATCTGATGGCGTCAGAAGGCTGGTATTTCGATACCGATAAAGCGAAGTCGATTCTTGCTGCCGCCGGATACGTCGATGTCGACGGCGACGGCTTCGTCGAAGCGCCCGACGGCTCCGTCATTGCCCTCGAAGTTACCTGCCCGGCCGGATGGTCGGACTGGATGGCGGCGATCGCTGTTATCTCCGACAGCGCCAAGGAGGCGGGCATCAACATCGAGGACGTGACGCCGGACTACAACGTGTGGAATGACTCGCTGACCCAGGGTACATTTGACATGACGTTGAACAACTGGGCGGGGTTGAGCAATACGCCGTGGACGCTTTACAACCTGCTGTTCAATGAACCGATCCAGGAGATCATGGGCAGCGGCAACTTCGGCCGCTACGACAACCAGGAGGCCTTCGATCTGGTTGACGAGCTGGCTGCGGTCCCGGTGGACGACATCGCGGGCATGCAGGAAGTATGCTCTGCCATCCAGAAAATCATGGTGGAAGACGTACCCATGATCCCGCTGTGGTACAACGGCGCCTGGGCGCAGTTCAACAGCTCTGTCTGGACGAACTGGCCGACAGAAGCCGATGATACCCCCAACTATCCGCCTGTTACCTGGTCAGGCTACTGGCAGACCGGTGGCCTGCTCATGCTGATTGATCTGGAGTTGGCAGCGGAGTAGGAACCTGGCAACGTAAAAGGAAGTATCTTATTGGTGAGTGTGCCCCGCCCGTCCCATGGAATTCGGTGGGACGGGTGGGGCCCTCTGCTGCCCCGCAGCGAGGAGGAACAGGTATGAGGCGATATTTCGGACGCAAAGTACTCATTTATCTACTGACCTTTTTCGTCGCCGTGACCATCGACTGGCTGATCCCGCGCTTCATGCCCGGCGATCCGGTCCTGAGTATGCTGGGGCGCGTAGGCACTGCACATCCCGATACGGTCAACGCAATGCGGGAGTACTTCACGCGGGTTTTTGGCCTGGATGTGCCCATCTGGCAGCAGTACCTCAACTTCTGGGCATCGCTGCTGCGCGGTGATCTGGGCGTCAGTGTGTACCGTTTTCCACGAGAGGTTGCGGACGTGATAATGACCGCTGTGCCCTACGACATCGCCCTGCTGGTACCTTCGATCCTGTTGAGCTGGATCGCGGGAAATAAATTCGGTGCTTACGCTGCACGAAGGAAGTGGCTCGACAACACGATCCTGCCGTTGGGGTACACCCTGACGGCAACGCCGTACATGTGGCTGGCGATCCTGCTCGCCTGGGGATTGGGGATCAAACTTGATTTGTTTCCGATTGCGGGCGCGTATGCCTTCGATATGGCGCCGCACTGGTCATGGCGTTTCATCAGCAGTGTGCTGCATCACTGGATCCTGCCCTTCGCCTCGCTCTTCCTGGTAAACTTCGGCGGTTGGGCCATCGGAATGCGTAACGTGATCATCTACGAACTCGAAGCGGACTACTCTCACTACCTCGAAGCCCTCGGCGCACCCCAGCAATTGGTTCGGAAATACGCCTATCGAAATGCGCTCCTTCCCCAGCTGACCGGGTTGGCCCTGCAGCTGGGTGTGATCGTCGCCGGAGCGCTTGTGACAGAAGTCGTCTTCTCCTACCCGGGAATCGGCTTCCAACTGCTGGCAGCCGTGCAAAATCAGGATTATTTCCTGCTCCAGGGCTGTTTTCTCTTCATCATCGTTGGTGTTTTATTGGCCAACTTCATAATCGATATCGTTTATGTCATTGTTGACCCACGCACGCGCAGAGGTATGACCGGGGAGATGGCATGATGGAGAAGAAGTCGAAGAAGCGAAACGAATTTTTCTACTTCGCTTTCAAGAACAACAAGCTGCGCATCGGCCTCTTGATCGTGCTTTTCTTTCTGGTGATGGCCATCATTGGACCATCGTTCACGGAAAACGATCCACTCTCTTTTATCCATCGCGGCGTACCGCTAAAACCATTCGAATCAGAGGATTTCATATTTGGAACCACCGTCTTCGGCCAGGATGTTTATTCCCAATTCGTTTACGGTCTCCGGGCGACGTTCGTCGTGGGCGCTATCGGCGGCGGACTGGCAACGCTAATCGGGGTGATCGTCGGTTTCATCGGCGGCTACATGGGCGGCAAGACCGACGAGGGCTTGAACATGGGTACGAACATCGTACTGGTCATTCCGACGCTTGCCGTGCTGTTGATCATCAGTGCTTATCTCGAGGTACGCGGAATTCTTTTAGAGAGTGTCTTCATCGGATGCACGGCATGGCCCTGGACGGCCAGGGCAGTCCGGGCGCAGACATTTTCATTACGCTCGCGAGAATTCGTGGATTTGGCCAAGATGAGCGGTATGAAATCCTTGAAGATCATTTTCAAGGAAATCGCTCCAAACATGATGTCTTATCTGCTGCTTGTGTTCATTCTCCAATTCGGCGGTGCGACGCTCAATGCAGCGACGCTGGACTTCATCGGGCTGGGTCCCACACAGGGGATTTCACTGGGACTGATGATGAACCACGCCGTGGCGCACAGCGCGCTGCTGCTCGATATCTGGTGGTGGTTCATTCCTCCGGGGCTGGCGATCACGGCGATCGTTGGTGCGCTTTACGTCACGAATGTGGGATTGGATGAGGTTTTCAATCCCAAACTCAGGGAGATGTAATCGCATGAGCCTGCATGTGGAGAACCTCAAGGTTTACTACCAGACTCTCAGAGGTGACGTACGGGCGTTGGACGGCGCAACATTCGACATCGCCGACGGAGAGATCATGGGTTTGGCCGGCGAGTCCGGCTGCGGCAAGACTACCCTGGCGCACAGCCTGATCCGCTTGACGCCACCGTTGAAGTTCATCGAGGGCAAGGTGGAGCTCGACGGCGAGGAGTTGCCGCTTGCCGACATGGAGAAAATGGACGACTTTCGTTTCCGTAAAATCTCCATTGTGCCGCAGTACGCCATGAACGCCCTCAATCCGACGCGTAAAATCCGGAAAATGACCGCAGAGCTTCTGGCCTCGAAAGGGGCGAGCATGAAGGCCATCGAAACCGAACTGCAGCGCCGGCTCGATCTGGTCGGGTTGAATCCCGAGGTGCTCGATATGTACCCGATCGAGCTTTCGGGAGGCATGAAGCAGCGCATGGTCATGGTACTCTCGACGCTCTTGGATCCCTCGCTGCTCATGGCCGACGAGATCACTTCCGCCCTCGACGTTTCGACGCAGAAAGCCGTTGCCGAGATGCTGGTGGAGTTCCGTGATCGGAATTTCGTTAAAAGCATGATGATCATCACGCACGACATCTCGATCCTCTATCAGGTGGCGGACACGATCATGATCATGTATGCAGGCCAGTTGGCGGAGAAAGCCTCCAGAGAAACCGTGATCGATTCGCCTCGCCATCCTTACACCAAGATGCTGATCTCCTCACTGCCTCAGGTCGGCGTGCAGGTAAACGTGACGCGGCTTGCAGGGATTCCCGGAACCCCGCCGCAGCTGCTCGAGCCTCCGCAGGGATGCCGCTTTCGAGCACGCTGTCCCCTGGCGTTCGAAAAGTGTTTGCAAGTGCCACCGTTTGTGGAAGTCGAACCAGGCCACATGGTCGCCTGCTGGAAGGAGCCGGGGAAGCATGCTTAAACTGCAGGGCATCTCGAAGACGTATAAAGTGGGGACTTTTGGCGGCAAAGCGCTGCACGCTGTTTGCGATGTCGACCTCGATGTGGGTTCTGGAGAGGTGGTTTCACTGATCGGTGAGAGCGGCAGTGGCAAGACCACGATCGGCAAAATGATCCTCAAGTTGATATCGATCACCAGCGGCTCGGCCTTTTTCAAAGACATCGATATCACCACGCTGAAGGGGCGTGAACTCAAGGAGTACTACCGCAAAGTACAGGGCGTCTTCCAGGATCCGTTCAGCTCCTACAATCCTATCTTCAAAGCCGATCATATCTTCGCCATGATCAAGACTGAGTTCTACCCGGACGTAAAGCCAGGGGACTGGTCGCAGAAGGTTGATGCGTGCTTAAAAGACGTGGGCTTGAACCCGCCCGACGTGCTGGGGAAATTCCCCCATCAGCTGAGCGGCGGTCAACTGCAGCGCTTCCTCATCGCCCGGGCGTTGCTCCTGGAAACCGAGTTCCTCGTCGCTGACGAGATCATCAGCATGCTCGACGCCTCCAGGCGCATCGATGTGCTCAATCTGCTGGCGGATCTTAAAAAGAAGGGTCTCTCGATTCTTTTCATCACGCACGATCTTTCACTTGCATACTACATCAGCGATCGGGCGGTAATTCTGTACCGCGGTTCGATCGTCGAGATGGGTTCGACGGAGCGGGTATATTTCAACCCCCAGCATCCGTATACCCGCATGCTGATGGCGACTGTGCCACGATTGGACCAGGCATGGGAAGACGTCGAGATCGCCATACGCCAGAAACAGCTGCCGATCGGTCAGGGATGTGTGTATTTCGGACGCTGCCCGTTCGCCAGCGAACAATGCAGCCTGGAGCAGCCGCAGCTGGATGAGTTTGAGAAGGATCATCAAGTGGCTTGTTTCAACTGCAAACGCGGATAGTTGAACTCCACCCAACGCTTTGACAAATAACGATGTAGGATACGTCGCCGTCCATCCAGTGGATTTTGCCTGCTTGGCGGGTATAATGGCTTTGGCTTTCCTGTTCGAATAAAATCAAAACGTGCGTATAGAATCCGCCGCCGGAGGTGACAACTCATGAAGAGGGTCAAATTCAATGACATTGAATGTGTGGAGATCGCCAACGAAGGTTTGACGCTGCTCGTATCCGTTTCTGTCGGCCCGCGGGTGCTCTCGCTGAAGACCAAGAGCGGCGACAACCTGTTTGCCGAGCTGCCCGATCTCACCCTGGATTGCCCCGGCGCGGGGCTGTTCCACCTGTACGGTGGGCATCGGCTTTGGTACGCACCGGAAGAACCGCGCATTACCTACCTGCCGGACGACTCAGCGGTTCAAGCGCAGGCCATCGAAAACGGCGTGCACATCACGCAGGACGTCGAAGCGCAGACGTCGCTTCGGAAAGAGCTCGAAATCCGCTTGATCGATGACAGAGCCGAGGTCGAAGTGCGCCACACGATCACGAACGAGGGCAACCAGGATTGGACTCTGGCGCCCTGGGCGATCACGCAGTTAAAGCCGGGCGGAGTCGGAATCCTGCCCCTCTACGGTGGGGGGAAGCCGGACAATCCCACGCTGCCCGACCGCTCGATCGTGCTCTGGCCGTATACCGACATCAATTCGCAGCACATCACCTGGGGCAATGAGCAGATTCTGATTCAGGCGCAGATGCAGGAGGGCAGTCTTAAAGTCGGTTTCACCAATCCGGCGGGATGGCTTGCCTATTGGATCGAAGGCACGCTCTTCGTCAAACGTGCCGAGTACGATCCCCGGGCAGCATATTTCGACTTCGGAAGCCCTTCACAATGCTACTGCAACCCGCACTTCATCGAATTGGAGACGCTGGCGCCGATCACCAGACTTGCAGCGGGGGAAAGCGTCGAACACGTCGAACGCTGGCAGGTCTATGAAAACGTCGAGTGGCGTGAGGATTTGAAGAGTGTTCTGTCTTTGATACAGAGAGAATGATGTGTAAGGGCGACCCGACGGGTTGCCCCTGCAATATTCCGAGGCTGTGTCGCGTAGAGACGCCCCGGTGGGGCGTCTATGAACGGAGGAGCATCCTATAGAGGCGGGTTTCAAACCCGCTCCTACACGTGTCAATCCCACCAAAATGTCGGGGTTGCCCTACCAGGGCAGCCCCGTTTCGTGTCTTCTTGTTGCTGTTCGCTATTCCGGGCAGGCGCAGTACGGCGCTGCCATGCCCTCTTTCCATTCCCCTCCTGCGACGATGCATGCTCTTTCATCCAAATCCGTGCGGCAGGCGCTTTCCCGCGGCGCTTGCGGCGGATCGACGATCTCCAGCGGACAGTTGCCGAAGGGATTCTCGTCCCCGCCCATCAAGCCCAGCCAGACCCAGCACTGTTTCCCATTCTCGAGCTCGAACAGCCCGTGGGTGTACTCGGGGTTGAGGGCGATCAGGTCGGCCGTATCGCCCTCCATCAGGGTCTCGACCAGGTCGGATTCGGGATAGTCACTCGCCCGGCAGTTGGAGTTCTGCAGCGCCTCGTAGACGCAGATATCGTTTTCGGGTTCGGCTTCCTCGTAAGTGACGCAGCGGCAGTTCTCACACACCTGGCCTTCGAGACACATCGTCAGATCGTCGCCGTCGCACTGTTCGCCTTGCTCGACGACTCCGTTGCCGCACATGGGCAGATAGGTGATGCATTTGCAGTTTTCACACACCTGACCGGAGAGACACATGCTCAGATCGTCGCCGTCGCACAACTCGCCCGGCTCGACGAGGCCGTTTCCACAAATGGATTCCGATACGGGCTCCGCCTTTGCGAAGGGCAGAAGCGTGAAGAAGGCCA
>CAYYVY010000036.1:0-33478 GCA_964475265.1 uncultured Anaerolineaceae bacterium
AATTTTTCATTCCAACAATTCCCTCTTGACTCCCTCCCCATTTTCCTGTATCATCCTATCAAATCTCTTTGATTATCAAAGTACTATCCACTCCCAAGGAGGTCCACATGTCACAACCGATCAGCTTACGCGAAACCGAACTCAAGGTCTTCCGGGCCGCCACGAACGACGGGCTGGTCGACATCTATCTGGGCTGCTTTTTCCTCATATTCGTCATCGCCCCCTACCTCGGCCCGCATCTGGGCGATTTCTGGAGCTCGGTCGTCTTTCTGCCCTTCTGGGGCCTGGTCTGGCTTCTCATCCGCTGGGCGCGCAATAATCTCATCCGGCCGCGCATCGGCAGCGCCGAGTTCGGCCCAATGCGCAAAACCAAAATCAAACGCTTCACCTCCATTATGCTTGCCCTCAACCTGCTGGCCTTCGCCCTGGGCATCTTTGCCTTCCTGAATTTCGCCGACATGCCCCTGAGCATCTACCCCATCATGCTCGGCACGATGCTGCTCATGGGCTTCACCCTGGGCGGCTACTTCCTGGATTGGCCGCGACTCTATTTCTACGGCCTGCTGACCGCCATCGCCCCGCTGATTGGCGAATGGCTGTGGAACGAAGGGCTGGTCTCGCACCACGGTTATCCGGTAGTATTCGGCGTGATCTCGGCCATCATGGTCCTCACCGGCCTGTCCATCTTCACCCGTCTGCTGCGCCAGTACCCCATTTCCACAGAAGAGGCCTGAGATGTCCCCCGCTTCGAACGAACCCGATATGTCCTCCCTTGCGGACATCGATCAGGCGATCCACAATCCCGTGCGTTTGATGCTGCTTTCCTATCTCTACGTCGTCGAGCGCGCCGACTACGTCTTCCTGAAGAACATGAGCGAGCTCTCCTGGGGCAACCTGGCCACGCACCTCAACAAACTGGAGCAGAGTGGTTACGTGGAGATCGAGAAGTCCTTTATAGGAAAGAAGCCGCATTCCACGGTGAATCTCACGCCGCAGGGGCGCCAGGCGTTCCGGGCCTATAAAAAGAAAATGCAGCAGGTGCTGGATGATCTGCCGGATTGAGTTAAGATAAAATAAACCTGAAAGGTCTTGAAGACCTTTCAGGTTTAACAGAGGGACCTTTCAGGTTTGGTAAAAGAAAAAGGGGGAAAGCCAATGTCCACTTCTACGGCCTTGCGGTCCGGCGTGTACTACCACATCTTCCAGCGCGGCAACAACCGCGAAAACATCTTCGTCGAAGCGCGCAATTATGCATACTTCTTGAAGCTCTATCAGAAGCACGTCTTCCCGATCGCCGACACCTTTGCTTACTGCCTGCTGAAGAACCACGTGCATTTTCTGGTGCGCATACGGGATACGTACAGGAAGACCCGAAAGGTCTCCAAGACCTTTCGGGTCTCCGATCGGTGCCCCTCGCAGCAGTTTGGCAACCTGTTCAACGCCTACGCAAAGGCGTTCAACAAAGCCTATCACCACTCGGGAAGTCTCTTTCGCAAACCCTTCGGTAGGGTGGAAGTAGCGCGCGATGCTCATTTCACGCATCTGATCGCCTACATCCACCGCAACCCCCAGCACCACGGCCTCGTGTCCGATTTCCGCGACTGGCCGTATTCTTCGTTCGCGGTCCTGCAATGCGACGAACCGACTTTCCTGCAGCGCGACGAGGTGATCGATTGGTTTGGTGGGGTGGAAAGCTTCTGCAGGCAGCATTGCGAGGATCATATAAACCTGAAAGGTCTTCAAGACCTTTCAGGTTTTTGAGGTGAACTTTCAGGTTTGATAGAGGGACCTTTCAGGTTTTACGTGTGACCCTTCAGGACTGTAAAATGTATATAATATCTCCCAGCGCGAAGAGAGGACGTGAAGCATGAACAGGACCAGGATCTTGATCGTCGCCAGCATCGTGGTGGTGGGCGCGTTGGTGGGGATCTACTATTACGGGCAGGCCGCCGGTTGGGACAGCGGCTTGATCGCCGTGCTGGTTGCCTTGCTGATCGTATTCGCGCTCCTGAGCGGCTATCTCGTGCAGACCTCCCGCCTCGCGACCGGTGACGGGAAAGCGCAGTGGCCAACACCTCCCGGGCCGCACCCGGAAGACGGTTTCGATCCGTGGAGGCGCGAATGGCGAGAGGTCACGCAGAACCTGCCGCAGGAATACACCGTCAACCTGCCGTGGTTCTTCGGCAACGGCCTGGTTTTCGTCTTGCTGGGCGCATTGAGCCTGCACAACGTCCTCTATCCGCAGCCCTACATGGTCATGCCCGCCATCTGGGCCATCACGCTGGGATTCTTTCTCGCCGCGCTGTACTTTTTCCTGCGCTTGCTGCTGCTCGTGGATACGAGGGTCCTTCTCTCATCGTCAGGCGTTCAATACACGTCGAGCCGCCAGAACTGGCAAATCGGCTGGGACGACGTCGAGCGGGTCAGGGAAAAATGGATCACCAGCAACGTCCCCTTTCGCAACATCCACCATCTTTATGTAACCACCCGAGACGGCAGAGACATACGCATCGACCAGCGGCTGCGGGACATGGACGGTCTGGCCGAAACCTTCCGCAGCGTTTGGACGACGAAGAAAATGCCGGGCGCGCTCGCCGCACTGGAGCGCGGCAATACCCTGGATTTCCACCCTTTCACGTTGTCGAATCAAGGGATCGTTTACAAAGGCAAACACCTTCCCGTGCAGGACGCCGAGGTCCAAACCTTCGGCGGATTTTTCCAGATCAATACCAACCGAAGGAACTGGGCGAGCCAAAAAGCCGCCAACATCACCAATCTTGCGCTGCTCCTGCGCCTGCTGCATTTCCTGCGCAGTGCGAAGCGGCCCTGATCCGCGCCTGGCTATCCGTCGGGCGGGTTTGAAACCCGCCTGTACAATTATCCATGATGACGCGTAGGGGTGGGACCCCTGTGACCGCCCAAACCCCGGGTAGACCACGCGGGATTGCCCTGACAATTTTCTACGAAAATGACATGTAGGGGCGGTTCGCGAACCGCCCTTACAAATATTCATGATGACATGTAGGGGCGACCCGTTCCACAGTATGTTGGGGCAGGTTTTAAAACCTGCCCCAACAATGATTCAATGATTTGATGCATTGGGACGCGCCGGTCTACCATTTGGGCAAACACACGTAGGGGCGACCCGCCGGGTCGCCCTTACGGAGATTCGACCGCATAGATCAATATCTCGCCGCTCCCGCCGCCAACGATCAACATACTGCCGTCCTCTGAAAGCATGTATTCAACCCAATATACGCCCGTCGCGATCTGATGCACCAACGAGCCATCCGCTGCGTCCCAGAAACGCAGCCTGTCCCTGTTGTTGGTAATGATGAGCGAAGCATCGGCCGTGAAGAACAAAATCGTGCTGTCCTCTTTGCGATCGCCGTACACCAGCGCCTCGCCCGTGGCGACGTCACGTACGGCGACCCGGGCCAGCGGATCGTGCGGTGCGTGCGCATCGGAACACGAGGAAGAATAAGCCAGCCGGATCTCGTCCGACGACAGGTCGAACCCGCCGATGCAGGCTTCCCCTCGGAAGGACTGCAGCTGCTCGCCATCGGCCGTGTTCCAGACGGTGATGTCGGCGTAACCGGTGTCGGCGAAATAGCGGCTGCCATCCGCGCTGAAGGCGATTTTGTCGACGATATGCGGATTAGACCATTCGTAATAATTCACCCGCTCGAAATCCCCCATGCGCCACACCCCCAGCTGATTGCGGTTGCCACCCACAGCGAGCAAGCTCCCATCCGGCGAGAAAGCGAGCGAGGAAGCACCCCGTTCGTAGGTGGAAAAACTGGTTGCCAGATTCCAGGTCCCCACCTCCCACAGTGCGACATCTCCGTTCTGCGAACAGGAAGCCAGCCATTCGCCATCCGGCGAGAAGACCACATCGGTCACGTTCGCCGTGTGGAAGTCCAGCGGAGGGAGCAAAGTCTCCTCCCGAAAGTCCCACACGCGTATGTCGACTTCGAGATCCCCCCACTGTGCGAAGGCCAGATAGCGGCCGTCTCCGGAAAGATCGAGCGCCGAGATGACGGTATTCAGATCAGATTCGATCCGGGTCTGGACGGCGAGCTGCTCCACATTATCGATGCCGATGGGAATCCCCGCGGGTTCCTCGGGCGTGGGTTCCTGGGTCGGTTCCGCTGTCGGTTCCTGAGTCGGGTCCTGGTTGTCGGGCTGCAGGGTCGGCGTGGGCGTATCCCTTGGCGTCATGGGTTTACGAGTCGGGCGCGGGGTCGCAGTGACGGCAGGGAGATACGCATCCTCTGAGTTACGATATCCCGGGAATTCACAGGCCGAAAGACACAGCAGACATAAGAGCAGGAGTGACAGCACGGTTTTCCTCGCGTTCACGGCAAACCTCCTCCATCGGGCAACCAAAAAGGTACACGCAATTGCCGATTAAAGCCAGATCTCGGAGGCATTATATTCTCACAGCCAATCTATTCGTACCAAGATTGGAACCAAAGCCCATGACGATCGTTGAGTACCGATCGGTCACCCACGGTCACTCGATTTCTACTCCACGGTGCTTCATCATCCCCCGAATCGGACGGGAAAACAATTTCATTAATTTTCAGACAGTCTATATCCAATTTATAAAATTCAGAGTATAATGGAGTCAGGAGGGCAACCAGCATCAACAACTCAGGGATGTGTAAAGGACTCAGCAAGTTGGAAGCGGAATATCGCGGTGAGAGTAAGCAATCAGCGGTGCATCAAAGCAGAAGCCTTCAATTTGCGATAATCGATACCCGGTTACTCTCCCACGAGTTTACCGCTCAGATCCTCTGACGTTGCAGCTGGACCTCTTGATTTTTTTCGGCAATCCAACTCTGCCTGGAATATCCGAAGCGCATGGATGCCTCTCCATAGCGTTGCCGAATATGATCTTGTTCCTATGAGTAGATGGCCGAACATTTGAGATAAAATTCTGTCTAAAGCTCCGTTCTGGAAAGGGGGAGTGAAAAGTGCCCGGCGTTCTGGTACATTTGCTCAGCAGATTCGAAGTACAACGGAATGGGCAAGCGATACCCGGGCTCGAAGCACGGAAGGTACAAGAATTATTCTGTTACCTCTTACTCTTTCGCGCCAAACCGCATTCGCGCGAACTTCTGGCAAGCTGTCTCTGGGGAGACAATTCGACGTCACAATCGAAAAAGTATTTGCGCCAAGCTCTTTGGCAACTTCAATCCGCTTTGGATTTTGATCAAAATGAGAGCATACTCCTTCTCGAACGCGAATGGGTCCAACTCAATCCATCGGTTTATCTATGGCTGGATACTGCCGAATTCGAACGATCGATCCAAGACATTCAAGGCATTCCAGGAAGGGAACTTAATGACGACCAGGCAAAATCCTTGGTGGTAGCCGTACAGCTGTACAAGGGAGATCTTCTGGAGGGATGTTTCCAGGACTGGTGTATCTTTGAACGAGAACGGCTGCAGCAGCTCTACCTTCAAGGCCTGGATAAGCTGATGAGTTATTGTGAAGCCAACGGTGCATACGAACAGGGACTGCAATACGGAAGCTGCATTTTGCGAGTGGACCACGCCCGCGAACGGACGCATCGAAGGCTCATGCGCCTGTATGCTCTTTCCGGTGATCGTACAAGCGCTCTGCGGCAATACCGGCAGTTATGCGCAACGCTTCGTGAAGAACTCGGGGTGAAACCAGCCAAGCAATCCGTCGCATTGCATCGCCAAATCGAAGACGATCACCTGTCCCGACTGAAGTCGAATCAAGACGGCCACCAGGAAATCGATGCGACTCGACCAGCTCTCAACATCTTGAACAACCTCAAACGACTGCAGAAATCCTTGATCGACTTTCAGCACGAGATTCAAGATAACATTAACTCAATCGAGCAAACCAGCGACGACGACCGCTAAAGTTCTTCAGCATACGTCGACCCAAACCCACACCCTCCGAAGACGATAAGACAGACGCCGGATAGGCGCAAGAAGATATTCGTTCTTGCTATATACAACTTTAACATGGCATCGGAAAAAAACCACAAGGACTTCTCCCCCTGGAGGAAAGATCGCGAGGCGGAGGCGGGACTCCTCGAGGTCGCCATGCATTCATTCATCATCAGAATCTGGCTTGAAGAATTGGGAGGTGAGTCGCAGGGCTCAAAATGGCGAGGCAGTATCACGCACGTCCCCAGCGGCAGCCGACAATACATCCAAGACCTTGACAGCATATCGGCGTTCATCGCCGGCTATTTGCAGCAGATGGGTGTGAAATTCTCCCTGTTCTATCGTTTCCGAATTTGGCTGATCCAACAATGGCTCTCGGCAAGGAGGAAGCTTTGAAGGCCGATCTATCGCATTTCGAGAAACTCGTTCCGGCACTCCTGTGGCTGGATGATGTCATCCAAACTGCATGCACGGCAGCCGAGATCGTCTATGGTGTCAGTCCCGAGACGGATCCATACCGCGGCTTGTACATCAGCCCGGAAGAAATGGAACGCCTGCTGGAACAAGAAACCGGAGCTGCGCAGCTGCAAATATCATCGAATGACCTCCAACACGTTCCTATCGCAGAGGATTCAGCGTTGGCCTGGATCCGGGATGTCTTTGGACTTTCGACGTTCGACGTAAAAACCGTCCTGCTCGCCCTGGCCCCGGAAATCGATCTGAAATACGAACGGATTTATGCCTACCTGCAAGACGACGTCACGCGAAGACGCCCTTCCGTCGATCTGGCGCTCAACCTCTTCTCCTCCAGCACAAACGATAAATGCAGCCAACGGGCTCGTTTTGGTGCGAATGCGCCTCTCATCCGGAATCGTTTATTTCATCTCCACCCCTTTCCCAACCAAATCCAGCCTCCGCTGTTGGCGCAGGCGATCAAACTCGACGAACAAATCGTGCGCTTCATACTCGGCTCCTCGGACATGGACGCGCGCCTGACTTCATTTTGCGAGATATTCGAACCAGGCAATTCGCGGGTGAAAATAGCAGCGAGCAGCGTAGAAGCTCGCACGCTTCCAGCCTTGATATCCAGGGCAACGAGTACCGCTCAACCCCTACGCTTGTACTTCAAGGGTCCGACCGGAATCGGGAAGCGGCACACGGCAGAAGCGCTTGCGAGCCACGTCGGTGCCGTACTATTGGCCGTCGATATCACGGCTTGTTTGGCATCCGGGCTCGAATTCCAGCAGGCGATGGAACTTATCTTTCGCCATGCGTGGCTGCACAAATCCGTATTGTATCTCGAAGGGGTGGATGTACTCCGCAAGGAGGAACGAGGCCATCAACTTCGAATGCTGCTCGCAGCATTGACCAAGCACGATGGCATCGCCATTTTGGCCGGCCAACAATCCTGGACCGTGGCGAACAACGAACCGCTGGGAATGGTGAACATCGACTTCCCGGTCCCGGGTTTGGTTCAACGACAAATGCTGTGGTCTGCGACCTTGCAGGCAAATGGGATTCAACTTTCCGGTGATGATGTTCTCATTCTGGCCAGCCGATTTGCCCTCACGCCGACGCAAATCGCCGAGGCCGCGGCTATGGCAAAATCGAGCACCATCCAGGATAGTTCGCTGCAATCCGACACGCCAGACCCGAATCCCATGCAGATACAGCCCGATCTCCAGGCGCTGGTCGCTGCAGCCCGAGGTCAATGCGGTCACGCTCTGGCAGCCTTGGCGACGAAAATCGACCCGCTTTACGATTGGGACGACATCGTGCTGCCCGAAGATGCACTGGCCCAGTTGCACGAAATCACCCAACGCGTCAATTATCGCCATCAGGTGCTGAGTATTTGGGGGTTTGAAAGAAAAATGTCCTCAGGAAAAGGTCTGACGGCACTCTTTGCCGGATCGAGCGGTACGGGTAAAACGATGGCCGCCGAGGTCATCGCCAATGATCTGGGACTGGACCTGTATAAGATCGACCTTTCCGGCATCGTCAGCAAATACATCGGCGAAACGGAAAAAAACCTGGATCAGATTTTTACCACTGCAAGAAACGCCAATGCGATCCTCTTCTTCGACGAAGCGGATGCGCTGTTCGGCAAGCGCTCGAAAGTTCGGGATTCCCACGATCGCTACGCCAACATCGAGATCAGCTACCTTCTGCAGAAGATGGAGACCTATGACGGCGTGACCATTCTGGCCACCAACTTGAGCCAGAACATGGACGAAGCCTTCGTACGTCGAATGACGTTTACCGTTCACTTTCCGTTTCCCGATTATGACGCCCGCCGCCACATCTGGGAAAGCGTTTGGCCGGCGGAAGTACCAATCTCGAAAAGCGTGAACCTGGAGACAATTGCCCGGGAATATAAACTGGCCGGAGGCAACATCAAGAACATCGCCCTCGCTTCCGCATTTCTGGCCGCAGAGGACGGCGGTGAGGTCAACATGACCCATCTCATGCATGCGACGCGGCGTGAATACCAAAAATTAGGAAAGGACATCTCCGAGTCCGAACTCGAGCTGCACTCGTCTACTTCCTGAATGAATTGTCGGCAACGCACCGTACAAACGGAAGCTGTTGTTCTTCCACCCATCCCACAGATAGCTTCGACCGCCAATAACTT
The DNA here is from genome assembly GCA_964475265.1 of uncultured Anaerolineaceae bacterium. Taxonomy (GTDB): domain Bacteria; phylum Chloroflexota; class Anaerolineae; order Anaerolineales; family E44-bin32; genus WVZH01. The sequence continues at coordinate 8,563 of CAYYVY010000036.1, forward strand.
CCGGCAGGTCGAGTTCCGGGTGAGCTCAGCAACCGCTCGGCGCCTTGCATGCAGGCATCCTCGATCCCCTTACTCGACAATCCGCTCAATCCGGTATATAAAGAATACAGTCGACAGCGCTACCCGCATGTGGCGTTATAGCGGCAATCCTCCAGGCCGCAGATTCCTTCCCGTCGAACAGGCAGGGGACAAGGTTAAATGAGGGGATATTCCAAGAAAGCCTCGAAAACGAAAGAAGCTGTTCAGCGGAGCGACCAAATTCGTGGCGATGATCCACATGAGCGCAGCGACTTTTCTGCGGACGTACTCGAACTGCAGCAATCCGCGGGCAATCAAGCGGTGGGACGAATCGTAGACACCGCCGAACACATCCCCTCCGGGATTCCTCCGGGATTACATCCCGGCGTTCAATCCCTTCTTTCGAACTCAGCTGGCCGGCCGCTGGACGAGCGTACCCTCGACTCGATGGAGCAGGCCTACGACTTCGATTTCGGCGCCGTTCGCATCCACACGGAACCAGCCGCCGTCGAGTCAGCCCGCTCGCTCAATGCCGAAGCATTCACCGTTGGTCGGCACGTCGTATTCGACAAAGGTGAATACGCACCGCAAAGCCGCTCGGGGCGATTGGTTTTGGCGCACGAATTAGCGCACGTCATCCAACAGAGCCGAGGCGGCTCCTCCTCTCCACCCAGAACACCGGCCAGCCCGATAGAACGATCCGCAGAACAGGCAGCCAATGCCGCCACGCACGAATCCGGACCGGTGGCGGTTTCCGGCGCTTCAGCGCCCTCACTGGCGCTGCGGGCGAGGACGCCGGATCAATACCGAACCATCTTCCATGCCAACCGCTACTGGCAACGCAAACTGAACAAGTCCAAGGATCGCACGTCCGAAAGCTGGCCCTACGTCGAAACGCTGCATAATTTGTGGTGGAGCAACGACCCCGATCAGGACGAGGGCGCCCCCGATCGCTTCCGGGAATTCATCGACGCGGTGTGGGAATTCCAGTGGGCCCATCGCGTCGAGCTGGGAAACCTGAAGGACGGAATCGCCAGCGGGTGGGCGAACGGCGAACTCACCCCGCAGACTGCAAAATTATGGCGTAAGCTTGCGGCAACTCCAGCGAAAACGCCGGCGGTCGCACCACTAACGCAGCGTCTGAAGGCGGCGCCGCGCCGCGCGCCCGCACCGCCGCCGGAAACGCAGCGCACCGCGCAGCCGGTCGGTCTCGAATACATCCAGCAGCTGACCCCGACCTTCGCTCTGGGCCCGGCTAAAATTTACCGCGCGAAACCATCGCCGGTCGGCGCCGCCCCGATGCCGCCTTTCAGTTTCGATGCCATCAAAGATGCGATCTATAAGGACATCATCTCCGGCCTGCGCAGCGCGCAGAAGAGCACCTTCGACAAATTCAGGAAATTGGCCGCAAAAATACCCGAACCTGGCAAGACGGCCGTCGAGGCATTGATCGACGTTTTCGAGGAAATCGTCGGTGTGTTCATCACAGTCATCCTCTTCGCCATTAGTTTTATCGTTGGCATCGGGACCGCCGTCGTGCAGTTGATCCTGGGAATCGCCCAGTTGGTGTACGGCATCCTGAAATGGTTCGGCCTCTGGGTTTCCGGCTTGTTGACCCAAAACATGAATCCCTACCTGAAGTACTCCTACGAGATCATCGCCGCTGCCAAACAGATCCCTTCCGGGCTTAAAAAATTGTTCAGCGACTGGTTCGATAAGTTAGAGAAAGCACCCATCGACGAAGGCACTTTGATGATCGGGGAGTTATTCGGACAGATCTTCGTCGCACTCGCCACCTTCGATGCCGCCGCATCCAAGGCCGGTCAGATGCCGAAATTGACTCTCTCGACGAATTTAGAGTTCCAGGTCGGTGACGTCATCCTGTTGCAGAAAGGGGAACTCGCTGTCAACGTTGCCAGCCCCGCTGCGGTCACGGGATACACGGGGGTGTACATGATGGGCCATGACGTCCCCGAAGCGGGTGGCCCTCGATCTACAAGTGAAGCGATTGACGAGCTAGAGGGGCTTGTGGAAGGCAAAGGGAGTTCGAGAGCACATGGGAAATCTACCAAGGGTGGAATCCGCGAGGAACAGATTGCCGCCGAGGCTGGAAAGGCAATGGAAGGCCCTGAGATCGCTGCGTGGACCAAGGAGCTCGGTCCGAACTTTAAAGTGATCCATCGTACTCGTTTCCCGAAATGGCTGCGCAAGATTTTCCCTGGCCAGGGACGCCCGGATATGATCGCCATCAATCGTACGGAAAAATTGATCATCGTCGGTGATGTCACCTCAAATCCTGGCACGACTGTGGCTCGACAGTATGCCCGCCAGGAAACCATTTTACACATCGAAAAGACCATCGAATATGCGGAACGCCTGGCGGGACGCCTGCCGCCAGAATTTAAAAACTATCGGGTCGTCGCACAGGAGCGCTATTGGGAACTCGGTGGTAAACTTTCTCGCCGAATTCCTGCGGGTGCTAAATAGGAACGAAGACGAAATCCAAATCCTGACGCTGCAAGCGGCAGATACGCCGCTAAACATGTTCACCTTCGCTCCGGTTGACGAAATTTCCTCCTCATAGTCTAGCACTCGATTCTTCTCCTTCGTGGTGAAATCATCCTGCTATCCCGTCAGGAAAACCTGAACCCAGGCTTTCTAAACTGAATACCCGCATACGGAATCGCGAGAAGGTTCTACCCAACCCGACCCGCCTCCGATGTTCTGCGATACCAAACCTACTCCAACCACAGGTCGGCAAGACGCGTCGACAGACGCCTCCTAGACGTTTCCAAATATCCAGGTCTGCTATACAAGGCGCGCCTGAGATTGCCCTGGACGATTTGGACCCAAAAATCGGGGTGAACCTCCATTCGTGACGCTGCGATTCTTTCAGGCATCGGTGCACCACAGCATGCCGTTCACGGAAGCCAGGGTGCATGAAGATCGCAAATCGAATCTCATAAACAAGAACGTTTGATAGCAGCCGCAATGATCAGTGATTTCGACAAGACACTCGAAGCCTTACTGGAGAAGGAATTCGGAACGCCCCTGCCCTTCGACCTCTCTTGGGCGATTCCGGACAAGAACTTTTCACCCGTATCGACGAACATCAACACACTCAACTGCTATTTGTACGACATCAGTGAAAATCGGGATCTTCGGCGCGTCGACCCGCAGATCAAGCGCAACATCGATGGCACGGTGGCGATCAAACCCTCCGCAGCGAGGATCAGACTGTCCTACTGCATCACCGCATGGAGTCCGGCGTCGCTGACTCCGGGAATTTTTCCCATGCTGGATGAGCACAGCCTGCTCAGCGACGTTCTCGCCGTTCTGTTCAAATACCCCGTCATACCCGAGGACATCCTCGTAGGCTCACTCGCCGGGCAGAAACCACCTCTGCCGACGACCGTCGTTCTCTCGAACGACGGGAGGAATTACAACGAATTCTGGACATCGTTGGGCGGACAACTTCGACCTGCGCTGGATTACTCCGCCACGTTCTCTTTGGACTATCTCAACTCACTCACCGGCCCCATGGTGACTCACCGAGTCTCCCGCTACGGTCAGCTTCCGATGAACGGCACGGTAGATGAAGTCATCCAGATCGGCGGGCACGTCACGGATGATTCATCAGCAGCAACGCCGGTCCCCGATGCCTGGGTCCGCATCGAGGAAACGAAGAGGACGGAAACCACGGATAAAGATGGCCGTTTTCGATTCGGCAATCTGCGCAGACAAACGTATACCCTGCGGGTCCGGGCAATCGGATTCCACGAAGCTACCCGCAGCATTCAAGTTCCGCAGCCCTTTGGAGATTACAACGTTCAGTTAACCCCACTTTAGCCAGGGAGAACCCGAGAAGGAGTTTGGCATGGCGACTTATAAAACACCCGCTGTATATATCGAAGAGCAACCCGCGACGGGACCGATTACAGGAGTCGGAACCAGCACGGCGGCCTTCGTCGGTCCCGCCTTGAGCGGTCCCATTGCGGTGCCGACGAAAATCACAAACTGGAGTCAATTCAAGCAAAATTTCGGCTCGTACATCAACGCGCCGCGCCGCTACATGGCGTACGCCGTCGAAGGATTCTTCAGAAATGGCGGCACGGTAGCCTACATCGTGCGCGTCGGAACGGCAGCGCGTGCGTTTATCGAGCTCAACGATCGTGGCTCCGGGAAGGCGCTGCGTATCGAAGCAAAAGAGGACGGCACGGCCGGCAACCTGCTCACCGTCGAAGTACAGGATGCGCAAATCGTGACGACGGCCACGGCTGCCAGAGCCGAAGCGACCGTTGATGATGCCGCAAACAACAAGATCACGGTCACCAGCGCCATCGACGCGTCGACCTTTCGGCCCGGCGATGAAGTGACCATTCAAGGCACGACGGAACGCGTGACGATCGACCGCATCCGGGATGCCGACGTTTTCCTCGTCTCGAACCTCGCCGGGTCACACTCCTCCGGGACGCTGCGCATCGCCGACCTCGTTCCCGGCCAGAAAACCTTTCGGGTGAGTAACGGAAACGGGCTCGAGGCAGGCAGCGTGATTCAAATCGATCAGTCCGGTACCAATGAAGACCGTGTCGTAGATGCATTCACGGCAAACTTCATCACGTTGAACCTGGGGCTGACCAACACCTACACCATGCAGGTTAGTGATGCGGACGTCGGGATCGAAAGCTACGAATTCACCCTGATCGTCGCCGGACCTTCGCAGCCGGATGAAACCTTCGAAGAACTGTCCATGGATAGCCGCCACAGCCACTACTTCGCCAAAACCTTCGACTCCGTCTCCACCACGGCGCGGCTGCCAGACGTGCCCTCGCTCGAAGTGCCGCCGGATAACCGCCCCGCCGTAATCGTGGCGACGTCCCTCGCCGGCGGCCTGGCCGATGATCTCAGCGTAATCGGGGCAAGCCATTACAGCACGGGCATCGAGGCGCTCACGAGAGTCGACGACGTCAACATCTTGTGTATTCCGGATCGTCAAGATGCGACCGTCCAGCAAGAGATGATCACCCATTGTGAGCTTATGGGCGATCGATTTGCTGTACTGGACTCGGCACGCAACGCACCTCCGTTCGGTTTGGGAAGCGTCATCGAACAACGCGCCAGCCTCGAATCACAGCGGGGGTACGCCGCGCTGTACTATCCCTGGATTAGCATCAGCGATCCTCAAAGCGGCAACGGCGATCTACTCATGATCCCACCCTCCGGAAACGTAGCCGGCATATACGCGCGGAGCGACACACAGCGCGGCGTTCACAAAGCGCCCGCCAACGAAATGATCAACGGCGCGCTCAAATTGGAACGCCAATTGACCGACAGCGAACACGGCGAACTGAACATCGAAGGGATCAACGTCTTACGCGTCTTCCCTGGTCGGGCGCGCCCGATGGTTTGGGGTGCCCGTACGACGGCACCGGCGGCCGAAGCGCCCTGGCGCTACGTGAACGTACGCCGGCTTCTGCTGTACATCGAAGAGTCGATCGAGGAGGGAATTCGCTGGGCCGTATTCGAACCGAACGACCTCGCACTCTGGGAAAAATTGAAACGAACCATCGGAGAATTCCTTACGAGAGTGTGGCGAGACGGTGGATTGTTCGGAGCAACCGCGGAGCAAGCCTTCTACGTCAAATGCGATGAAGAACTCAACCCTGCACCGGTCCGCGCGCTCGGGCAAGTGATCGTCGAAATCGGGGTTGCTCCCGTCCGGCCGGCGGAATTCGTGATCATCCGCATCGGCCAGTGGGAGGGCGGTTCGGAAGTGACCGAATCCTAAATAGGAGTGTGCAATTATGCCAGACACTGGTGAACGAGTGGATCCATTTAGTAGTTTTAACTTCCTTGTCGAAATCGATGGCATTTCCCAAGCCAGCTTCACCGAATGCAGCGGGCTGGATGCCACTACAGAACCGATCGAGCATCGCGAGGGCGGCGATAACACCACGGTGCGGAAACTCCCGGGTAAAACGACCTACTCCGACATTTCGTTGAAATGGGGCATGACCGCCTCTACCGACCTGTGGGATTGGTTCAAGAACGTGATCCAGGGGAACGTAGTGCGGAAGAACGGTTCGGTAGTCGTGTACGACCTTGCCAATGATAAAGAAGTTGCGCGCTGGAATTTCTACAACGCTTGGCCGACCAAATGGGAAGGTCCGGGTCTAAATGCAACGGGAAACGAAGTTGCGATCGAAACCCTGACGATCACCCATGAAGGTGTCGAACGAGTCTGATGATGCTGCGAACAGAGTTCGAATTTACCTTACCCAAAGGCTACATCGACGTTGAAGGAAATCTTCATCGGGATGGACGGATGCGCCTGGCCACAGCTGCAGACGAGATCTTGCCCCTTCAGGATCCTCGCGTGGAACGAAACCCTGCATACCTGCTTCTGATTTTGTTATCCAGGGTCATCGTCAGCCTGGGCACGGTGAAACAAATCACGCCGAAAACGGTGGAAGGTTTGTTCTCCGAAGATCTCACCTTTCTGCAGCGCTTCTACAACGAGATCAACGGCAACTCGAACGGCCATCTGAAAACGGAATGTCCGCAGTGTAAACATGCGTTTGAGGTGGATACAAGCGTATTGGGGGAATCGTAGGCTACCCCCTGGAATCGTTGCGCCAGGAGGTAGCCTTGATTGCAGTCCATCTCAATTGGTCCTACGAGGAGATCATGAGCATGGAGCATCGTGAGCGAGGCGTTTGGATTCGTGAGATCTTCGATCAGATGAAGAACGAGTGAGGCATGGATCATCGAAACCCGCAAGACAATGGTTTGGGCGAAGAAGGAAAGCGCCCCTTAAAAGATACAACTACTGCTGAACGGTGGAGGCTTGCTGCTGAGCGAGCACTGCTGTCGCGGACGCCGGTCGCGATCCGCCGGCGGCTTGCGAATACGCTGAAAGAAAAATATCTCTCCCCACACGCACGATTCAGCCGGGTCCGAAAACGCGCACTCCTCGAATTTGCCGGCCGGGCAGAAGTGGTGGCCGATGATCCTTTTCGATCGACGCAAGCAGCTGGAGACGAAGAAACCTACGAGCAGGACCAGGCAAGCGCAGGATTAGAAGCCTCCGTCGAGCGAAGCAGCCATTTTATCCTCGACGCACGCCAGCGGAGTTTCCTCGCCGATCTCCTGAAGATGCGCTTCCCGCCGGTGAAGATCTACGCAAACCAAGCCTCGAATGCCGTTGCACGAGCGTATAAAGCGGAGGCGTTGACCTATGGCGATCGCATTCTGTTTCGTTCCGGGAAATTCAATCCTCAGAGTCCGGAAGGCCTGGCGCTGCTGGGACACGAGCTGACTCACGCGGCGCAATCCAAATTCGAGGATCGACCGGGGGTTATCCGCTCCTCGCAGCATTACGACCGCCAAGAACGTGAGGCGCTGCAACACGAAAGTATCTTACTGTCGCATCTATCTCAGCCGCTTGCCGCACAGCGTCCGTCGGTAAGATCGGCAGACACAGCAAGTCCCGCGCCACGACCTATGCCGCAGCGACGTCCGCGCCACGAGATGCGATCACCGACGGCGCCTTCGAGTCCTCACGTACCGCGCCAGGCCGCAATGGCCCAGCCCAAGGCGGCGCTCGAAGATCGACGTGCAAGCCCAGCAGAAGCGGGCATGCTTTCGCCTGGTTCGTCCGAATTATCGGAAAGCCAGATGAGGTTAATCAAGGAAGAAGTGTATCGAGATCTAATGGACCGCATCCGGACCGAATTTGAGAGAGGCGGGTAGAAAGCATGGCGCTGGAGAAGGCTTCGATCACGAATTTGCAGACCAACGAACAAATCCCTGTGATGTTCAATCCGGAAGAGTACTCATTGGACATCGGCAACACCTTCGCCGAGGTCGCCATTCCGGGATTGAAAACACCACCCATTCAATACGTTCGCGGCAATATTCGTTCCCTGACGATGGAACTCTTCTTCGATACCTACGAGCTAAAAGCCGATGTGCGAAGCCAAACCCGTCAAATTACTTCTCTAATGGACAAGGATGCAAACACCCACGCGCCACCGATCCTGCTCTTCTCCTGGGGCAGCCTCAATTTCCAGTGTGTGCTGGAAAGCGCCGGGCAGAAATTCACCATGTTTCTAGAGGACGGAACGCCGGTGCGTGCAACGCTGAGCGTAAGTTTCAAAGAATACGAAAGCGTCGAGATCGAGATACAACACGGCTTCTTCATCGGTCCGCCCACCATACGAAATATCACCCAAGGTGAGACGCTTTCGCAAATCGCAGGGGATGTGCTCGGCGATCCGGGTGCATGGCGCGATATTGCAGAAACCAACAACATCGACAACCCGCGCGATCTAATTCCCGGCGCCTCACTCATCATTCCGCCGATCGATAGGCGCAGAAACGGCTGACGACGACGTGGTCATGCAACAGTATTACGCACCCGATTTTTCCGTGAAGATCGAAGGCCTTACCATGGCCGCCGACGTCCGCAACGCGGTCATCGATCTCACCTATGACAACAACATCGATACAGCAGACATGTTCTCTCTCACCCTCGACAATTCCGACATGCGATTAACCGATTCCGCCCTCTTCGACGTCGGCAAAACGGTTGAGATTCACATGGGTTACGTCGGTGAATTGGAACCCATGATGCTCGGAGAGATCACGGCCGTCAATCCTTCGTTCCCCCAAAGTGGCGCACCGACGATAGCCATCAAGGGATACGACAAGTCCCACCGCATGCGGCACAACAGTCCGGGCCGTTTTACCTTCAAGTACATGAATGACAGCGTCATCGCAGCGCAAATCGCAGCCGAAAATCTACTCATTCCCGTCATCGATCCGGCGCCCATGCCGGCGCGGGAGTCGGTCCAGCAGACCGGATGCGATTGGGCTTTGCTCAAGGAGATGGCCGATCGCAATTTCTTCCAGGTTTTCGTCTACTGGGATAAGCTCTACTTCCGTTTCCCCCGCCCGCAAACCGAGATGATTACGCTGGAATGGGGGAAAAATTTGAGCAGCTTCAGCCCGCGATTGTCGACTTCGGGACAGGCCGGCATTCAAGTCATCCGAGGCTACGATTACAAGATCGCCCAATCGATCGTATCTGTTTTGCCCGCTATCAGCCTGGGATCCGACCTCGACGATATCATCGAGCGCCTGGGCAGCAATTTCCTCGACGACTTGATTAAATTAGGGCGCAACGTCATCCGTGATCAACCTGTAGACAACTACTTCGATGCCACCGTTCTGGCCAAATCGATTCTGAAGCAATTGTTGGATGGCCTGTTCGAAGGAAGCGGGAATTGCATCGGCATCCCTAAACTTCGAGCCGGCGACTTGGTGGAAATCCACGGAATCGGCAAACGTTTCAGTGGATCCTATAAACTTCGCAAGGTTACCCATACGATAAACAGCGCTGGGTACACGACCAGCTTTGAGGTTACACAAAAATATACGACAACGCTGCTGCAGAGTTTACGGAATAAGATTTCCGAAAATCCTTCGCCCAACGAACAGGACAGAGAGAACAGTGTGGTGATCGGCATCGTCGAAAACAACATCGACACGGAGGGACTGGGTCGGGTGCAACTATCCTTCCCACATTTGTCCGACGTCAACCTGAGTAATTGGGCGCGCGTGGCGACAACCATGGCTGGCAGCAACCGAGGCACGTATTTCTTGCCGGAACGAGGGGATGAAGTCCTGGTGGTCTTCGAACGCGGAGACATCAATCGGCCGATCGTCATCGGTGCCCTGTGGAACGGCACCTCCAGGCCTCCGGAGATCAATACGGGGCTGAACGAGAAGAAGGTCATCAAAACCGGTTCGGGGATGCAGATATCGTTCGATGAGACCCCGGGAAACGAAAAACTGGAATTACGCGACAGAATCGGTTCGACGATCACGATGGATTCGCTAACCGGGAACGTCACCATCGAAGCGATGAACAACGTGGTCATCCGTTCCGGACCCGCTGGGAAGATCGATCTCAATCCCTAGCAGCCGTGGTGAAAAGCATGGAATTCCAGTATCGACGGAGTGAGCGCACATGGGAGATCTAGTTACGATATCGGGTCGTACGTTAACGCAATCGGCGCTAACACCACCATCTCTGACGTTTACCATCTTGGAAGTGGACCACCCGGCATTAAAAAGCTTTGGACACGGAAATGCGATCCTTATCAATACGATCGATTTGCAATGCACTTGTTCGGGGAATTATGCCGCCGGTCAAACGTTCTCAGGGACGGGAAATGCATCCATCGTGGCTAACACGGCCCGTGTGAAATGCGAAGGTCAATCGATCCTACGCCAAGGCGATAATGTAACGATAAATTGCTCAGGAACAATTACGGAAACAAGTTCCGGAACGACGAGTCCTGGTTCCGCATCGGTTACAGTGACGGTCACCAACGCAAATCAAACGGATATCTTTGTGAGCAGTAGCTAAGATGTGTATTGAAGAAAGAGCAGTCTTCTATGAATAACGATATTCTCGGCAGAGGATGCACCTTCCCCATGGGAGTCAATCTACGTGGGGGGATTAAACAATCCAACCAAACCCAAAAGGTGCGTGAGTCGATCTTCATCATTCTCAGCACGCAGCAGGGCGAGCGGTTAATGCGGCCGACATTCGGCAGCAAACTCAACAGCCTGGTCTTCGCCCCCAACAACATCGCCACCGCCAATCTCGCACGCCATTACGTCGAAACGAGCCTGACGACCTGGGAACCGAGGATCGACCTCAACGAAATCATCGTCGAGAACGACAACCGACATGGCCGCTTGCTGATTCACATCCATTACACCATCAAAGCGACCTTAGAACCGCAGAACTTGGTCTATCCCTTTTATCTGGAACCACGAGGATAAGGAGAATCGCTATGTCGCGAGGACGATTGGTCCCGCCCAATTTAGACGACCGAATGTGGCAGGATATCGTGAACGAAACGGTAGCCCTGATCCCCACGTATGCAAAGGAGTGGACCGATCACAACCTGAGTGATCTGGGCATTACCCTCGTTGAATTGTTCGCCTGGCTCGTCGAGGGAATGATCTACCGACTCAACCGGGTGGCAGATCGGCAATTTATTGAATTCTTGAAGCTTATCGGCGTGACGCGTGATCCGGCGACGCCGGCTTCGGCCTACTTGACCTATCGCCTGTCCCCAATGTCCCCGGCGTTGATCGTGCCCAAAGGCAATCAAGTATCTACGCAACAGACGGAATCCGACGAGGCGATTATTTTCGAGACCAATGAAGACCTGACGGTCCTGCCGATCAACTTGACAACCGCCCTGCTGATCCAGAAAGTGATCCTGAATAAATACTCCAACGTATCGACCAACATCGTCGATTCACCACTTTCCGGAATGTCGTTCACCATTCCGTCCGGCCAGGCGACGATGATCGCGCTCGGATTCGATGAAGCCAGTACAGATGCGATCTCCCTGCTCGTTGACTTGTCCAAGCGTGCTCAGGAAGGCGACCTTCAAGTCCAATGGCGATATTCCCAGGGGACCGCGGAACCTTCGAGCTGGCCGCTGCTCCTTACCGTGGACGATACAACCGGGCATTTCCAGAAAAACGGAGTCGTCGAATTAGGCGTGCCGGGAGATTGGACGGCGCAAAACCCACAGGATTGGACCACCATATTTGCCGACTCCTTGGCCGATGAGGTCGATCAATCTCGTTTTTGGATCGGCATTCAGATCAGCAATTTACTTGTCGAATCCATCGAACTCGGCGTGAATCATATCCTCTTCAACAGCGTCCAGGCGACAAATGCAGTCACCATCCCCTCGGCAGAACCTCTTGGCACGAGTGACGGCTCGAAATTCCAGGCGTTCGAACTGCAGAACCAGCCTCTCTTCAAACAACCCGGGGCGATGAATCCCTACGGTCACCTGCACCTTCAAGTCCGGGAACCTGCATTGGGTGGCGGCTTCGATCCATGGACCGATTGGGAGCACGTGGAGGAATTCCCCGAAGGCTCCGGCAATCAATACCGTCTGGATCCGGTTACGGGGACGGTTGAATTCGGCAATCACGATCCATCGACCTCACCGGACGGTCATGGCCGAATTCCACCTGCGGACAGCGAAATTCAAGCAGCGACGTATCGCTACGTTGCTGGCGACGCCAATGGGAATCTACCGTCTGGCGTCATCAACGTGATCCGCGCGCCGCTCCCGGGACTCGTGGCTGCAACCAACAAAGGATTTGCGACCGGCGGATCGGACGAGGAAGACGTCGAGGAAACCAAGCGCCGTGGCCCTGAAGTATTACGCAACCGTTTCCGCGCCGTCACCGCCGAAGATTACGAATATTTGGCGCGTGAAGCGACCACGGACATCGAAAAGGTCCGCTGTCTTCCACCGAGAATGTTCACCACCTACGACACTTTGCCCGTTGGGATCAATGTTGGAGATCCATGGACCTATGGCAGCCTTAATCGGGACGCGGGAAACGTGAATGTGATCGTCATCCCCTTGGCCCCGCTCAGTAACCCGTCGCCGATGCCTTCCGAGGAACTGCTCCAGGAAGTGACGGATTATTTACAAGAACGCCGCGTCGTAACCAACCTCTTACGCGTGACCTACCCTCGCTATCTTCCGATTGAAGTCACTATTGACCTCAAAGTGTGGCAGAAAGCACTCGATACCGGTTTGGTCGAATCGGTAGCACAGGTCCAAAACGATATCGAGGATAAAATCGCCAAATTCCTCCACCCGACTCTCGGAGGTCCGGAGGGTACGGGCTGGGAAGTCGGTCAGGACATCATGATCTCGAGCATCTTCGATTACCTGCAGCCCGATTTAGATGTTGGATTCATCTCCGATCTTTCCATCCAAGCCGGGGCACCGCTCTACCTGCCTGCAGATCGGCCATACCCAATCGCCATCCCCAGTGTGTGGGTCCAACTGGCGGATTACGAGATCGTGTGCGGCGGCACGCCTACGGTTCTCGTGAGCGCCATCTAGGAGCGATACGGATCAATGTCGGATATCAGCAGCTACGTTAAATACATCCCGCCCGTCCTCTGGTCGGCGGAAAACGACCCCAGTCAATTCTTGGGCCGGATGCTTCGCATTTTCGAGAAAATCCTGACGGGCATCCCGATCGACACCCACGTCCAACGATCCAGCGCCGCATTCGTCAGCGCCACTGCAGATCAGATCCAGCTCGTAGACGCCGCAGATGCGGCGAAGTTTCAAGCCGGGGATTTGATAACGATCGAAGGGGCGATTCCGGTCGAGCGCGAGCAGATCGACCATATCCTGGGAGACGAACTCTTCCTGGCAGGAAACTTATTAGGATCGCACTTCGCTGGGACCGTACGCATCGCCGACTTAGAACCCGGCCAAACCACCTTCCGCGTCAACGACGGCATCAATTTGGGGCCACAGGTAATCGTCCGTATCCAACAAACCTCGACCAGCGAAATCGTCCAAATCGAGCAAATCAAAGATAGCTTCGTTTCGCTGACTTACGGCCTGGCGAATGCCTATCCGCTGGCAGACAGCGACGTGCCGGTGCGAATTCTGGATGGGCTCCCAATCCTCCACGACGAACACCAACACGTCACTCTTGAGCGGACCATCGATCGACTCCACTTGCTCAGCAATCCCTGGCATACACGCGAGGATTTTCTTCCCTGGCTCGCTTCTTGGGTTGCCCTGCTGCTCGATGAGTCGTGGAACGAATTCCAGAAACGTAAACTCATTTCCGAGATGGCGTCGATTTACCGCCAACGAGGGTTGAAGAGAGGTCTCCACACCTACCTGGACATCTTCGCATTTACGCAAGCAAGACCAAGGATCGCCATCGACGACGGGGAAGCCTGTTTACGAGTTACCTTTCAGGAGAATGGCCGGGCAAAACTCCACGCCGTCGCCCAAAGCAACACCGTGACTTGGGGAGATCCAATCGTGCTCCCTGGAGAGCTGGTGAGCGTCTTGATCCATCCCATGGGAATCGGTGTAGATAGCTATAACGACTACATCATCGCCGATCAAGGCGATACCTCCCTCACCGTCCTGCGGCCGCCAACCCTGTGGCGTATCTCTAGCATCGGCGACGTGGAATATTCCTCCGGCGGTCCCATTCCCATGCCGCAACCGCTTCACGCCGGAGCTCCATTAAAAAATCCGACTGCGGTGATTGTGGACGATCTCGACCGATACAGCGTCGTCGATTTTGGTACGATTTTCGGGATTTTCTCGATCGACTCCGCCATCTATCGCTTCGAGCCTCCGGCTTATACGCTTTCGACGGTCATCGATCAACTAACTGTTCCCTCACTCCCCGCTGTACGGCCGGTGGACATGATCTTGGACAGCTCCGACCGCTACGTACTTTTGGATCGAGGCGGGCATCTCTTTGGCGATCCTCCTGCCGGACCGAGCGTCCCGAAGATCATCGTCGTCAGTGAGGGACCGCTGGCCGTGGACACACATCCGATTTCCAGCGCCAGTGAACCCACGGCCCTGGTGGAAGATTCGTCGGGTCGCTTCATCGTGGCGGACGCTATGGACCAGAACAGCGACACGCCCGCCGATCTGATACGCGTGGATCCCTCCTCCGGTTGGTCGGAGACTTCATTGCTCGGCACGGTTCCCGCAGGTAAGAATCCACTCATCTTCCCCACCGGACTGGCGTTCGAAAGTGAGGATTCACTCCTGGTGTGTGACACGGGCGTTCGCCGCGGATATGACCCCTTTGATCCGGAGGGATCCGATTCGGCCTATCGATACATGGCCGAGCCCGCCGCCATTTTCAGGGTGGACCTTTCCCAGTCCCCACCGGTCATAACCAAGGTGACCGAAGAGAGACATCTGGTCAACCCCACTAAAATGGTTTTCGACCGCACGGGAAAACTGATTATCACAGACAGGGGCGATGCGATGAAAACCATCCCCAACAGCAACTGGCGTGCGGAATTACACGAATTCGGCGTCGTCGTGCACTTCTCCCGTCAACGACCCACGACGTTCGTCGAACGCAACAAGATTCGTCGCGGCATCATCGAAGTCATTGATGAACAAAAACCAAGCCACGCTTCTTGGTGGATGGACTTCTAAATTAATAAGGAGGAAGAGATGGGTTACGAGAAAGTCAAACGCAATCGATTCTATGAAGCACCGTACGAGTTTCCTCATTCCAGTATCCACCACTTCGAAGACCAGGAGGAATTTCACACGCCACTGAACAACATGCACAATGCCAACCTGCATGATTGGGGCTTGGCGCGAGGTCTCGAGGTGAGTGGCGCCATCGGCGGATCGGAGGTCGTCGTACACGCCGGTGTGGCAATCGACGCCGAGGGGCGACTGATCTCGCTCTCACCCATCGGGCATGGCGACATCGGCGCCAACCCCATGGGTGCCCCTCCGCAAAACGACGAAGTCACTGTTCCCGTGCATCTGAGCACAGGGCCTCATGCGGGCCAGACGGTTTACGTGACGGTGCAGTTCTCGGAAATCCTGCGCCCGGGTGAAGGTTCAGGCGGTCGTATGGAACAAGTTCCATGGATACGTCTCCAACCGGCGACAGGGACTGGAGCGTACACGGACGATGGCACCTCCATCATCCTCGCCGTAGCAGAAATTAACGGGAGCGGCAATCTAACCTCGTTGACGGCAACAAGCGGTTCGGTGTCCTACGGTCGTCGACTCGTGGGCTCTTCGATCGAAGAGCTGCGTGTCCAGCGTTCGACGAAGGCGGGAAACAGCGTCGAGCAGACCACCTCGGGGAAGATTGGTCCGGGCGAAAGTAGCGGCTTGAAGATCAGCGTGCCGGGAGCCTCCGACAACGTAACTATCTCGCGCGAGAATGGCAGCATCCTGAGTGATCTGGAAATTCGAGCAAGCGAAATCCTGGGCAAGGATAACGCCGGGTTGGATGCGCTGCGTTTCCGATCCGCCTACGCCTGGCTCACGGTTGGAACGGACGGCAACGAGGGAGACTTGGAAGTCAAGGACGGTGCCGGCCGGAGCGTCATGCACTTGGATGGCGGTAGTGCCACGCTGAATCTCGGCGCAAACGAGAACGGCGGGGATATTAACGTTAAAGACAGCCAAGGTAGGACCGTAATGAATTTCAACAGCAGCTACGCCGCCCTGTATCTCGGAGCCAACGGGAATGAAGGGGATTTGATCGTTCGCGACAGCGAGGGCAGGGATGCGCTAGTATTCGACAGCAACTATGCCTGGCTCACGGTCGGAAACGAGGGCAATGAAGGCGATATCGAAGTCAAAGACGGAAGTGGCCGACGAGTGATGCATTTCGATGGAGGCGGCGCCTGGTTGGCCGTCGGAGCGGATGGCAACGCCGGCGACATCGAAGTCAAGGATGGCGAGGGCCGCAGGGTGTTCCATTTCGACAGCCGCTATGCCGCCCTCTACCTGGGTGCGGAAGGAAACGAGGGGGATCTTGTCGTCCGCAACAGCTCCGGCGTCACAACCGCACAGATCGACGGCCAGACGGGGCGGCTGACTTCCAACGGACACATCATCGCCGGCAACCCGGCTCGGTACGTGCAAACTGTATGGCTTTTCGCTGACGATGGCACAGATACAGCCGAGATCGATCTCGGTTCGACACGGCAGGTGTTTGCCTATGTTTGCATGGTCGGAATGGACCCCAGGCACGATTTTGATAGCGGCGATGCGTTTGCAGTGGACATCTATAGTATCGACGGCAGCATTACCGGCAGTTGGATTCACAACGGAGCACATTTTGGCGGCGATGGTGCGAACAGCAATTTCAAGACCCCGGCGTTTTGGGGGCAAGCACAAAGAATCCTATTCAGGGCAAGGTCCTGGCAAGATGCGAGCGTTTTTGCACTGGGCGTTGTGTTCTACGAATAAGACCCGAATGCAACGTTGCATACCGAAGTAAAAGAAACGGGAGGAAAGAAACAATGGCTGAATTGGCGAAGACGAACATCATTTCACATGTTGTATACGATAAAAAAACCGGCAAGGTGCTGCACACGCATAGGTCCTTCGATGTTGAAAAAGGGGAGTATCGTAAATGCACCAAGAAAGAGATTCTCCAATTCGTCTCCTCGGATGACTCCACGCTCATCCGCGTGACGGACAACGATCCTAAAAACCTCGCCGTAGTTATCACAGAGGACACGCCGGAGGGTGCGATGCCGGGAATCGGCGGCTTGATGGTGGACAAGAAAACGAAGGCCGTCGTCCAAAAACCCAAGCTTCGGTTGAAGCCCAAGAAGATGGAGCTGCTGGGAAATGGCGAGGATGAGACTGAAATCGATATTTCCGTCGTCGATCGGGCCGGCAAGATCGAGCGTTCGTTCAGCGGAAACGTCAAGGTCTCTACCAGCCGAGGCAAGTTGTCGACCAAAGGCGGTTTTGTTGATATCAAAAACGGAAAGGGCAAAATCTCCCTTACTTCCGTGAACGAGACGGTCGCCCGGGTGAAAGTTGCGGTTCACGGCCTGGATGAGACCTGTGTTCGGGACGAAATCATTATCGAATTTCTATGAATTCGACCGCGGATAATGACCATCTCGATGGTTGACCAAAATCGGGGAGCAGTCCGACTCGATGCCACGATCTTGAGGTCACCTCGAGAGCGTGATGTCTTGATACCATGTGAGAAAGGGTACTACGACGATGTATCTACGTGATTTGGCCAAACGTAAGTGGAGAGAAGCAGGACTCTACAAGTCAAAGAAGTCCAGTGTGCAGAGTTTCCTGAAATACATCGAGGACAATCCTCTGGATTGTTGGGATGAGAGCATCAAGGTGTTCAGAAAGCGGTTCTACGATGCATTCGACGACCTCGTACCTCCTCTCTTGGATACGGACGATAAGTTGATGCGCTTGATCGTCATTCGAAGATTGAATGCGAAGAACCGTAAGGAATTGGACTTGCTCAAGAAATTGGCGAAGGATCTTGATGCGCATGAACACGAACTGGAATTGAAAGCGGTTGCTTTGGTTAGAAATAAAAGCGTTTTATCTGTTCTCAAGTCGCGCCAAGATCTATCGATGGAAGTCCGGCACATTTTCGAACCCATTCCGGAACGCCACAGGCACGCGACCAACATCGTTAGAAATGCGCCCTACGAAGAACAAAGGGCGATTAAATAATGGCGGAAAAAGTCGCCGAGGAAGTTGCAACACGCCAGCCCGACAAGAACGAGCGCGACGAACTATCCATCCAACAGGAATGGCCTTCGTCGCCTTACTCGAAAATATTGTCGCTTCAAAATCGTGTCGGTAATCAAGCCACGAATCGCGTCATTCAAACGAAACTGAGAAGCGGCCGGTCCGGCGATCGACACGAAAAGCCTGTCGACCCACTTGACGAAAACCGGATGCAGCATTCCGAACCCGACCGCCGGCAAGACGACATCGAGGCCGAGAGATCTCCGACCCCAACGAGCCAATCCTCTTCGAGCCGCCTATCGTCGCCTCACCCACCGTTCAATCTGGGAAACGCCCAGATTCTTCAGCCGGATCTTCCCACGAGAAGGCAGATCAGAGAAATCATCGGCGACCTGAAGCAGCCGGCTCAACTGCACACAGGCAGTGAAGCCGTGCGAGCAATTCACGAATTGGGAGCTCGGGCTTTTGCCTACAAAAACCACGTGGTCATCGACAGTTCGAGATACCCATCAGGATCCCACGACTTCGAAAGACTACTCGTTCACGAACTCACTCACGTCCGTCAGTATCAGGACCATCGATTGGGCAAGACACGTGAGAGCGAGGCGCTTGCGGCGGAGCGCAGAATGGGCGGCCGGATTGATCATCGATCCGCAATGGCTTCCAACTCGTTAATCAGCCTGACTCCCGATCACATCGTGGCTTTCCATCTCAATCTGGAGACATCTACGCTCGTAATCCTTATCGATGACGGAACGCGAATCAGGAGCGAGAATGTAGTCACGAATCTACGACCGGGACGATATCTCGTACATTGGGACAGCGCCGGTGGAGGACTCGAATTCAATCCCTGGCCTACAACGGAAGAGGTGATTCGATTTAACGTCAGGCTTGAAGTTGCCATTCGAACGCGTTACGCCCAATTGCGAGAACGCATCGAGGAAAGCGACCCGGTGCCGTTCACCGTTAGCGAAAGTGAAACACGCACTGCGGAGACACCTGGTCCAGTTGAAGCCGCTCCGACAACCGAGGCGGCAGAAGTTGATCTCCTGCAGGGCATGCAAGCATCTCCCGATGCGCTCCAGGGCATACACTTGTTTCCGGCCATCGACCCTGCGGAATTGCCTTCGACCGATGGCGTAGACATGGGGACGGATTTTCGTCTGGGAGTGTACCGTGTCTACCCGCAAGTCCGGCGCCACCCGGACGGATCGCGCACCGTGCCGTACTGCATTGCCTGGAACACACGTACGGAGCGCAACGAATTCATCATCGGCCCGGGAAGCATTCGCCAGTTCCAGGATCAGATCGACCTTTACACAAACGTCGCAGCGCTTTCTTACATGATGACGCCTCACGGACAACAACCACCGGCGTACATGGCCGAATCCTGGCGGGCGCAAACAGCGCTTCTCGCCGGCGATAGGGAAGGATATGAGCGCCATCGTTCGCGGGCGTGGGACGAACTCACACCAGATCGAGAACAAATCCTACAGGGAATTATTTCTGGGCTTCGAACTCTTCAGCGGGAAGGCATCGCCAGGCTGCGTGCGCAAGCAAATGAGCTTCCAGAGCCTGCCCGCTCGCGGGCACTTGTTGAAGTGCGGAACGTGGAAGCAATCTCGGAACTCTTCGTTCGACTGATGCTCGCTCTCGTGGGAATCGTTGCCGGAGCGATCGAGGCCCTGATCGGGATGGTCGTGGGTTTGTTTCGCCTTCTGATTGGGATCATGGATGGCATCCTTCTGTTTTTGTACGGATTCATCGATCAAGGCGAACGCTTCGACCGCTGGGCCGGCGAAGTTGGTGAGGCATTAGATCGATTGCCGGAGGCCTTGGGGGCGGCGATCGACAATTGGCGTACCGAATTCAACCGGGCCTCTGAAGACCGCCAGACCGTCATGATCGGGGAACTCACCGGTGAGATCCTCGCCATCATCGCTACCTTTGGAGCCGTGGCTACTCGGGCAGGCGCCGCTCCACGTCTTGTAGCCCGCTTAGAAGGAGCCGCCCCGAGATTTGCTTTCGTGGAAGCCGGGGAACTTGCACCTGCCGCCGCGGGAGTAAGCATCGATGTCGCCAGCCCTGCCGCCGCAGCCACCGGTGTTGGAACCGGCGTAATGGCAATGACGGGTGAACCCGGAGGGGGCCCTCGATCCACGAGCGAAGCGATCGATGATCTCGAGGATCTTGTCGAGGGGAGAGAAAGTTCGACAGCACGTGGAAGATCCACCAGTCGTGGAATCCGCGAGGAACAGATCGCCGCCGAAGCTGGAACGGCGATGGAGGGTCCCGAGATTGCCGCCTGGACGGAGGAACTCGGCTCAAGCTTTCAGGTCATTCACCGTACTCGCTTTCCCCAATGGCTGCGCAGGATTTTTCCAGGCCAGGGACGACCGGACATGGTCGCAATCAACACGACGGATCACTTGATCATCGTTGGCGACGTTACCTCACGTCCCGGAACGACCGTGGCTCGACTGTATGCGCGCCAGGAAACCATCTTGCACATTGAAAAGACTATCGAGTACGCCGAGCGCCTGGCCGGCCGCCTGCCGCCACAATTTCAAGGTTACCGTGTCGTCGCACAGGAGCGCTATTGGGAACTCGGGGGCCGACTATCTCGCCGGATTCGCGTGGGTTCTCAATAGGAACGGAGCCTCGATCAAAGCCCTATCGCCGCGCACTGTAAAATGCCTGCTCAACCTCTCGATAGAGTTTCCAATCCACACAATTTCTTCACAACTTTCTCATTACTCGCTAACACCACTTCCCTATACTCGTTTAGTGAAATCATCTCTCTGCAGAACAAAGGAGAACCCAATCTCATGCTTCGCAAATTGGATATCCGCAAATGGAGTCGCAAGCAGCTGCTCATTGGCGAAAGCGCCATCGTGCTACTCATCGCCGTGGCGGTTACGCTTTCACTCACCGTCTTCCGCCAAAGCGATGTTGCTGAAACCGAACAGCTGCAGACCGCACGCGTGCGCCAGGGCGACCTGGTGATCTACGCCAGCGGCACCGGCACGCTCATCGTGGGCAGCGAATTCGATCTGGGATTCGCCACCAGCGGACTCATCGCCGAGCTCAACGTACAGGCGGGCGACGAAGTCGAAGCCGGCGACGTATTGGCCGTGCAAGGCGAACGCGAGCAACTGGAAGCCAGCGTAGCCGCCGACCAACTCTCCGTGCTCGACGCCCAAAACGCACTGGACGAAATCTACGACAACGCCGATTTGGTAACAGCACAGGCGATGCTCGACGTGGCCGACGCCCAGGATGCCCTACATACCGCCGAGTACACCTGGTCGGTGCAGCAGGAAGGCAACCGCGCCAGCGAGGCAACCATCGCCGCTGCCGAGGCCAATCTAATTCTGGCCAAGATCGAACTCGATCGCGCCAAGACCGAATACGACAAATATTCCAACACCGCGGACACCAACCGCGCCAAGGCGAATGCCCTCTCGCAGTACGCCAACGCCCAGAATCGTTACGACTCGATCCTGCGCGAATTGAACTGGTACAAGGGCGAACCTACTGAAATCCAGCAGGCACAGTTGGACGCCGAACTCGCCATGGCCAAAGCGCAGGTCACAATCGCCGAACGCGCCTACGAGCGCGTTAAAGACGGTCCCGATCCTCAGGAAGTTCAAAAAGCAGAACTGCAGCTGGACAACGCAGAGGCAAAACTGGCCGTCTCGCAGCGTAATCTGGATGAATCCACGATCACCGCACCCATAGACGGCACGATCATGTCCGTCAGCGCCGGCGTCGGCGAGACCATCTCGGGGGCTTTCATCACCCTGGCCGACTTGAGTCAACCCTACCTGGAAATCTACCTCGACGAGACTGACCTGGATAAGATTGACTTGGATTACGAAGTGGAAGTGGTCTTCGACGCCCTGCCCGACCTGCTCTACACCGGCCACGTGGTGCAGTTGGATCCCGGTCTCTACAGCGAAGGCCCCATCTCGACCGTGCGCGGCTTAGTCCGCCTGGACGATGAAGGCAATCCCGGCCTGGACCGCTTGTTGATCGGCATGAACGCCGCCGTGGACGTGATCGGCGGCAAGGCGCTTGGCGCCATCCTCGTCCCCGTCGAAGCGCTGCGTGAACTTTCGCCGGGTGAATATGCCGTGTTTGTACTCGAGGACGGCGAACCCAAGCTGCGCGTGGTCGAAGTGGGCATCATGGATTTCACCTACACCGAGATCATCTCCGGCCTGGAAGTGGGTGACGTGGTCACGACCGGCATCGTGGAGACCAAATGATGGCCTCAAAAGCGATTATCGAAACGCACGAGGTGAAGAAAATCTACGGCAAGGGGGTTGCCTGTGTCGCCGCACTGGACGGCGTGAGCATACGTATCGAACGCGGTGAATTCGTGGCCGTGATGGGCCCCTCCGGCTCCGGCAAGAGCACGCTGATGAACATCCTCGGCTGCCTCGACCGCCCTACCGAAGGGTCCTACGTACTGGACGGCGAGGACATCAGCCAGAAGGACCGCGTCGAACTGGCGCACATCCGCGGCGAACGCCTCGGTTTCATCTTTCAATCCTACAACCTTCTGCCGCGCACCAGCGCATTGAAGAACGTCATGCTGCCCCTGTTCTACAACCGCACGCACGACCACAACACCGAAGAGCGTCAGGCGACGGCGCAGAAAGTGCTGACAGCCGTTGGATTGGCGGACCGTATGGAGCATTTACCGCAGGAACTTTCCGGCGGCCAGCAGCAGCGCGTGGCCATCGCCCGCGCCCTGGTCAACGATCCGCTGCTCATCCTGGCGGACGAGCCCACGGGCAACCTGGACAGCCATTCCGGGGAGGAGATTATGCAACTGCTGCACGTGCTGCACGCGGACGGCCGCACGATCGTGATGGTCACCCACGACCCCGAAATCGCCGCCCACACGCAGCGCACGATTCACCTGCTTGATGGACGTGTGGAAGAAATCGTGAAGAACGGCTCCGGCAAGCCTAAGAAACCGAAGGTGCAGCATGGATCTGCGTGAATTCCTCAACGTCTCCTGGGAGAGCATCATCGGCAATAAGATGCGCTCCCTGCTCACCATGCTGGGCATCATCATCGGCGTCGCTTCGGTGATCATCATGGTTTCCATCAGTGCCGGTACCGAAGCCACCATCGAGGACCAGATTACCGGTCTGGGTTCGAACCTGATCTACGTCACCTCCAGCTTTGGCCGCATCGGCGCTCGCGGCGGAGGCAACCCCTTCGGTGGCGGAGGTGCGGGAGGATTGGTCTACGACGACGCCTTCGCCATCGCCGATGAGGTCGAAGGTGTCTCGGCCGTGGTGGTGGAGATGTCCTCCTCCGAGACGGTCAAAACGGGCAACGCCTCCCTGGAAGAGGTGACCATCCAGGGCACCACGGCGGACTTCCCCTCCGTGCGTGACATGGAAATCGCTGACGGACGATACTTCAACCAGCGCGAGGTCGATCGCAAGCAGAAGATCGCTGTATTGGGGTATGACCTGGCGCAGGAGCTGTTCGCTGAGGAAGATCCCACCGGGCAAATCGTCACCGTGGACTCCACAAAGCTGACCGTGATTGGCGTGTTCGCCGAACGCGGCATGGTGAGCGGCGTCGATTTCGATGCCCAGGTTTATGTCCCCATAACCGTGGTCTTCCAGAAATTCACGCCCTCCATGTTCGCCCGCTTCATGGGAAACAACGTGCGCGTGATTTACGTCGAGATCGAAAGCCCCGAGGTGCTGGACAGCACCATACAGCAAATCGAACTCTTGTTGGCCAAGCGCCACGAAGTTTCGCTGGAGGAAGCCGACTTCAGCGTGACCACGCAGCAGGATATCATCCAGACCCAGGAATCAACGACGGCCGCATTCCGCAATCTACTCGGCTGGGTGGCCGGCGTCTCCTTGATCGTTGGCGGTATCGGCATCATGAACATCATGCTCGTCAGCGTGACCGAACGCACGCGCGAGATCGGCATCCGCCAGTCGGTGGGAGCCACACCCAACGACATCCGCTGGCAGTTCCTCACCGAAGCGCTGCTTTTGAGTCTCATCGGTGGATTGATCGGCGTGCTCGCCGGTGTGGCCGGATCGTGGCTATTTGGATCGATCAGCGATATGCGCACGGTCGTGGTCTTCTCCTCGATCCTCATGGCCTTCACGTCCGCCGCCGGTGTGGGCATCTTTTTCGGCTCCTATCCGGCAAACAAGGCGTCGCAGCTCGACCCGATCGAGGCGCTGCGCCACGAGTGACCCATGGCATATTTAAAGCAAAATCAATCAACGAGGAGTTCTCGATGAAAACTATTAAATTGATCCCGATCTTCATCCTGGTCCTGCTGCTTGCAGCCTGCAGCAGCTCAGCGACGGAAACCAGTGAGGCGCCGTCCGAACTTGGAACAGGGGTGAGAGGTTACCCACCGCAGATGCAGCTTTCCATGGGCACCTTCCTGCTCGAAGTCACCGATCTGGCCGTCACGCCGGAACAGGCGGCCGAGCTGCTGCCGCTGTGGAAGGCCGTGCTCAGTCTGTCCGAGAGCGACACTGCCGCGCAGGCGGAGATCGACGCGCTCTACGACCAGATCGAAGAAACGATGACCGCCGAACAGGTGCAGGCCATCGCCGAGATGAATCCTACACAAGAGGACATCGCAGCCTTGATGGAAAGCCTGGGCCTGGATAGTGCGAACGCAGCGGGTGGATTTCAAGGCGGAAATCTACCGCAGGGCTTCGATCCCAATAACCGGCCCGAAGGATTCGATCCCGGGAACTTCC
>CAYYVY010000037.1:0-32027 GCA_964475265.1 uncultured Anaerolineaceae bacterium
TCTTTGGGTATGTAGTACTTGGCATGGATAACCTCGACACAGAAATGTGCGAGACTTTGGCCACGCAAATCAGCGCTGCTATTCAAGGCGTAAACGCATTTCAAGAACTAAAAGAAGCGGATGAAGAGATCCGACGTCGGTCGGCTCAAGTTGAAGCACTGAACACGATCATTTCAGCTGCGGCAACAGAAGAAGATATCAAGCAATTACTGGAAACTGCGTTAAACCATACACTTCGTGCCATCGACTTGGAGATCGGAAGCATATGGATCCCGCCCGACATTGTCACGCGCGGCATGCCAGAAAGCGTTGTCGACAGCGTCACTCGTGACATGTTGACCCATGAAGAGCTGCAGATCACAAATCCGATTGTAATCGATGACTGGACTCAAGAAACCGAAAACGAATTACTGGCACCGATTTCCTCGATATTGACCCACCAAGGAATCAGCGCCTCCCTTGTCGCTCCCATCATGGCGGAGGACGGGATCTTCATCGGCGGGCTGATACTGTCGGCCATCCAACCACGCTCATGGTCGAAAGAGGAAATCGATCTTGTAACTGCCGTTGGCCAACAATTGGGAACTGCCACAGAACGCATGCGCCTGCTGGAACAAATCCGGGAACAGATGCGTCAGGTGCAGCAAATCATCGACACCGTACCCGAAGGCGTCGTTTTGCTCGACAATGAAGGGTTAATATTACTCGCCAATCCGGCAGCCGTGAATGACCTCAATCTTCTCGCCGATGCGAATATCGGGGATACGCTGACTCAACTCGGAAATCGCCCGCTGACAGATGTATTACATCGTGATCCAAAGAATCCCTGGTGTAGGATTTCATACAAAAGCCGATTCTTTGAAGTCATTGCCAAAGCGTTGGAAAAAGGAAAAGAATCCGAAGGATGGGTTCTCGTGGTACGTGATGTGACCTTAAAGCATGAGACTCAAAAACGCGTCGAGCAGCAAGAACGACTGGCAGCCGTGGGACAGATGGCTGGCGGTATCGCCCATGACTTCAACAACATGTTGACCACAATCATACTGTATGCACAAAGGCCGCTGCGCAAACACGAACTCAACGATGATCTTAAAAAATCACTCAATACAATCATCAAGGAATCGAAACAAGCTGCCAACCTGGTGCAGCAGATCCTGGACTTCAGTCGTCGATCTCCGATGGAAACAAGCCCTGTAGACCTCGGACCATTCATAAAGGAAACAATGCGTGTCCTGCAACGCACGATCCCGGAAAATATATCTCTCAATATAGAAATCGGTCCGCAAGAGTACATCGTCGAATCCGATCCCACGCGCATTCAACAAGTTCTGATGAACCTGGTGGTCAATGCACGCGACGCAATGCCCGAAGGAGGCACACTGCGGACCAAACTATCGAGTGTTCATGTGGCAGAAGACGATGATCCGCCTGTCATCGGTATGGATCCAGGGGAATGGTTCTGCCTATCGGTATCCGACACAGGCACCGGGATTCCCGCAGAAGTGCTGCCGAATATATTCGAACCCTTCTTCACTACCAAGGAAACTGGTAAAGGAACCGGTTTGGGGTTGGCGCAGGTATATGGCATCGTAACGCAGCACAAGGGACAAATCAGCGTCGAAACTGAGGTTGGAAAAGGATCGACATTTCATGTATATCTGCCAATGTGCGAGGTGGAAAGGGAACCCTTAACGCAAGATGCTATCTTCGCAACCATCCCCCAAGGGAAAGGAGAGACTATTCTCTTGGTTGAAGACAATGAAAAGATGCGTGAAGTCGGTCAGCAGATACTAGAAGATCTGGGTTATCAAGTCCTGGCTGCCTCGAACGGTCGAGAGGCATTGGAAATCTACAAGGCCAATGGAAACATCGATCCTCTATTTACCGACGTAGTCATGCCGGAAATCGGTGGAGCGGCTTTGTTGCGTGAACTACGACAGATGGGATCCGAAGTGAAAGCAGTGGCTGTTACAGGTCACATTCTTGCCGAGGATTTGGATCAGCTGAGAGAAGCTGGGGTCGCTTCTGTGATTCACAAACCATACGATGTGGACATCTTGGCCGACGTGATTCGCGAAGCGTTAGATAATGAATGAGGAAGATTCGTCAATAGATAGCCCCTTGCCAAGGGAAATTGATCGATCGCCAACAACTGACGAAACCACCTCCCTTGGGGAGCATGTCGATGTCAGCTGCTCAGATGCAGAAATCTAGGAAAAAACAGAGGAAAACCATTCGCAAGCGGCCAACGATAGGTTTCCTGACCTCCGGCGTAGCTGAACCGCTTCGTTTGGTAATGTGGACTGCTGTCGCTGAAGCCGCCCAGGAACAAAATGCAAACCTCATTTGCATCGCCGGGGGCGAATTGAATGATTCAAGTGAGCATCAAATCCTTGCTAACGATATCTTCAAAATAGGAAATGACGAAGTATTCGACGCCTTGGTTATGTGGGGCGCTTCGATCAGCAATTATGTAGCCCAGGAGACATACATCGAGTTTTGTAAACAGTTTGAATCTAAGCCCATCATAAATATTGGACATGAGGTGGCAGGAATTCCTACTGTGACAACCGACGACTATGTCGGTATGCGGAACATGATCCTTCATCTTGTCGAAGATCACGGGTTCCGACGCATCGCATTCATTCGAGGCCCTGAAGCGCAAATCGGCGCGGAAGAACGCTTCAAGGCTTATAAAGACGTCCTACAAGAAGCGGGGATTGCCATCAATCCCAATCTAATCTCTCCGCCAGGCGCATGGGACGGATATACAGGCGGGAATGCAATTCGAGTATTCGTCGATGAACGCAATGAACAATTCGAAGCCATTGTTGGCGCAAACGACAGTATGGCGCTCGATGCAATTTGGACTTTGAAGGAGTACGGACGAGCGGTCCCGGAGGATGTTGCCGTCGTTGGTTTTGACGATCAAACCACAGCCAAAGCCGCCTTACCGCCCCTCACAACGGTGCATCAACCATTTCGAGAACAGTGCCGCAAGGCGGTAAGCATGGCGCTTGAGATACTGCGAGGCGCGGAGGTTCCCGAGCGCGTGATTATACCCACCACGCTCTTCATTCGTGAATCTTGTGGGTGTTCATCACCCGCAGTTGAACGCGCAGCCACGATCCATCGCCTCGAGACAGTGGAATCCAGTCTATCGAGCGCACAACGAAATGCCACTTTAATGGAGCTCGTCCGAATTGCAAACGTTGCCATCGAAGGTTCGGGCGAAGAAGCGGTAGAGGCATTATTCGATAACTTTACCGCTGAGTTCAAGGATGGCTCAGAAGGAAAATTCCTGCAAACCCTCAACCGGCTCATTGATGACACGGTCGCAGAGGATGGCGAAATAGGTGTTTGGCAAAACGCAATCTCCTCGCTGCGCCGCTATGCACGTAATCTATACTCTGATGGAACAACTTTAGGCCGAGTTGAAGATCTCAGCGGACAGGCCCGCGTGCTCATCAGCGAGAAATTACAACAAGCCGAGCTGTATCAAAAAATGATCAGCGAACGTCAGTACGTGGAATTCCGTGAGATTACCAAAGCGCTGTACTCTGCTTTCGACCTCGAGGAATTGGCAAATGCCTTGTATCACGGACTGCCCCGATTGGGTGTCAGAAGCTGTTACATTTCCCTATACGAGCGAATCTCCGATCCCGCGGAAAGTGAACCGTATATAAATTTGAATCTATCGCAACCGATCTTGGCCTTCGATGGAAAAGGTCGCATAACACCGAAGGAACGAGAGACGTTCTCCTCGGCCGATCTACTCACCCAGACGAAACTTGGTTCACGAAAAAGCCGTTATTCATTTGTTATCGAAGCACTGTACCGCGGAGGGAAGCAACTAGGGACGGCCTTGTTCGAAGTCAGTCCACCGGAAGGTCGAGTGTGCGACATTCTACAGGAACAAATTAGCAGTGCCATCGAGGCCGCTCTGCTGCTTCAGGAACGAGAAAAAGAACAAGAAGCACTCAGGAATGCATACGCTGCGATCGAGAAACAGGTTGCAGAGAGGACAGCAGAGCTGCAGCAAGAGATCGCCGAAAGAATGCAAACCCAGGAAGCGCTATCACGGGAACAACATCTCCTGCGCTCTCTCATGGATTACTCCCCGGACTATATATATTTCAAAGATCTCGATAGCCGCTTCATCCAGATCAACGTAGCACTCGCTGAGAAGTTCGGGCTATCCAATCCGGATCAAGCGATCGGAAAGACCGACTTCGATTTCTTTGCCGCCGATCATGCGAAAGTTGCTTTTGAGGACGAAAAGCGGCTGATCGAAACTGGCGAGACCATATCCGGCAAGGAGGAGAAGGAAATCTGGCCCGACGGTCGTATCGCTTGGGTTTCGACGACCAAACTTCCGCTACTCGACAAAGACGGCAACGTAGCCGGTACGCTGGGAATCTCCAGAGACATTGACAAGCGTAAAAAAGCGGAGCAGGAGATAACGCGCCGGGCGACCCATTTCGAAGCCTTAAACACGATCATCGCCACTGCGAATGCAGCTACAGATCTCCCCCAACTTCTCGAAACCGCCCTGGAACGCGCGCTCCATGCCCTCGGCTTGGAGACAGGCAGTATCTGGATCCATCCCTATATGGCAACACAGGGAATGTCTTCCGACACAAAGGATCGCATCACAGAAGCTATGCGATCTGACAATGAATTGGAAATCCCCGGAACGTTGATCGTTGAAGATTGGCAGGCGGCGGCTGATGCAGGCAATCCTCCGTTGCCATTCCTCGATCTTCTAATCCAACACGGCATGCGCGCCTCGCTAACCGTCCCAATAGTGGCCGAGGAAAGCCGGCGAATTGGTGGTATCAGTCTCACCGCTCAGGAACCACGCGCTTGGTCGGACGAGGAAATTGTATTGGCCGAAGCCGTAGGACAGCAATTGGGCACGACTGCGCAGCGTCTCCGGCTTTTAGATCGAATCCGGGAACAAATGCGTCAGGTTCAGCAAATTATCGACACCGTCCCGGAGGGAATGCTGCTTCTTGATCGGGACGGCCACGTGGTCCTCGCAAATCCTGCAGGCGAGAATGATCTGGATATCTTGGCCAATGTCGATATTGGCGATACGCTTACGCATCTCGGCGATGTGCCTATACAGCAGATTTTTAATACTCCCAGTCAGGATCCGTGGCGGCAAATCGGAACGGGGAGTCAAATTTTCGAAGTCATCGCCCGACCATTTGACACTGGAGTCCAATCTGAGGGATGGGTGCTGGTCATTCGAGACGTCACCCAGGATCGTGAAACCCAAAGAAGAGTTTACCTGCAAGAACGGCTTGCTGCTGTAGGCCAGATGGCAGCGGGTATCGCACACGACTTCAACAACATTCTCGTCCCGGTCACGCTATATAGTGAAATGCTGCTCGAAGAACCCACGCTTCGGCCTGAAGCCCAGGAATGGGTAAAAACCATTCTCAGCCTATCGCAACGAGCGACTTCAGTAACGCAGCAATTCCTGGATTTCAGCCGCAAAGGCGTCATGTCTCCCGTTGAAGTCAATTTGCGCGACTTCTTTGAAGATTTCATCACCCTCATCAATCGTATGCTTCCTGAAAATATCCACGTCGTACATTTACCCTGTGAAGAACAAGTCGTGATTCGCGCGGACCCTGGTCGTCTGCAACAAGTTCTGATCAATCTGGCGATCAACGCCAGAGATGCCATGAGCGGTGGCGGAGAATTGACCTTCGACATCTCGACCCTCAGCGTACGTCCGGATAGAAGACCTCCCTATCGCGACATGAAACCCGGGAATTGGGTGCGTCTGCGGATCATTGACAACGGGAGCGGCATACCATCCGAGGTTCTACCGCATATCTTCGAACCTTTCTTTACGACCAAGCCCGTTGGACAGGGCACTGGACTTGGCCTCTCGCAGGTGTACGGTATCATCAAGCAACACGATGGATATATTGACGTGGAAAGCAAGCTAGGCAAGGGTACGACATTCACGATCTACATTCCCGTCTTGAACACGCAGGCTTC
Organism: uncultured Anaerolineaceae bacterium; assembly: GCA_964475265.1. Lineage (GTDB taxonomy): Bacteria > Chloroflexota > Anaerolineae > Anaerolineales > E44-bin32 > WVZH01. The sequence goes on from CAYYVY010000037.1 coordinate 6,019, forward strand.
CCCAATTCTTGATGACGAAGATTTTCAAGCGTTGGAAGGGAATCTGGAGACCCTTCTACTGGTCGAAGATGAATCTGAAGTACGCGATGCATTAAGCAAAGTGCTGCAATCGTTGAATTACCACGTCATCACCGCTTCGGATGGAAACGAGGCCCTCCGTCATTTCGATAATGGCGGCGAAATAGTCGATCTCGTGCTGAGTGATGTCATCATGCCGGGATTAAGTGGACCTACGCTCTTCCGTACCCTGAATGAAAAACAACCCGGAATCAAAATGTTGTTGATTACTGGCTATCCGTTGGACGAAGGAACTCGAGAGCTGCTTGAAAGCAACTATGTATCTTGGGTGCAAAAACCTGTCGACAAGAAAACACTCGCCAACTCGATTCAAAAAATACTCAACGAATAAACCCAGACGGATTGTCAGTTTTTTCCCGAAATTTTTCACACACCAAATTGTATTTGCATGGTTAACTCCAAATTTTTGGATTTCGTTTCGCCGCGCACGTGAAGGACTGTAAGGAAACCGAAAGTCTGAACAGGGTCGAACGTTTGATACGATTATAGGAACCCTTGCGCACCTTTCGTCTGACAGAATCAGGAGGGTAATAATATGGGTGCAAGTCAGGAACAACCTCCACGCGTATTAGTAGTCGATGACGAATCGACCTTTAGTACGGCGATCGCTGATACCCTTCAAAGTCTGGGGGAAGGATACGTGGTCGACACGGCCGACAACGGTTCCGTTGCCTGGAACAAAATTCAGAATGAAGTATATGAACTGGTGATTACCGATCTACGTATGCCGCAAGTCGGTGGCCTCGAGTTGATGGAAAAAATTCGCTCCAACGGCATTAATACCCGTATGATTCTCATGACTGCGTATGGTTCCGAAGATGTAAAAAACCAGGCAAAGCAGCTGAACGTTGCCCGCTACATGCCTAAACCGATCGATATTGATGATTTGATCGACGCTGCACGGGAGGTGCTCAACACGAGCGACGAAGCAAGAGAGCCTCTCGAGGGTAACATCCAGGAAAAGATAGAGAATATCACCCTCAAGCTGGACAAGCTACGACAGGAGATCTCCGCACACTGCATCATCCTGGCGAACGCAGAGGGACAACCGATAACCTATGCGGGGTTCGTCGAAGAATTTGATATCCCCATAACCACCGCACTGATTGGTGCAGGTCACGCTTCGTTTTTTGAGCTGGCACGCAATATGTCGGAAGATTGTGTCTTCAACCTAATGTATAACGAAGGTTCGAAGTGGAATACGTTTTCAACAAGCGTATGTAAAGATTTATTCCTGGTTATTGTATTTGAGCGCGAGCGTGCTCAAACACCGATAGGCATGGTGTGGTTTAGTGCAAAACGAACGATTACAGAATTACTCGACATCATGATGGACCTGCAGATCTCTACTGGTCAATCGGAACTCCTCGCCGAATTTCGGAATTCGATTCCCGATGAAGTAGAGCATGTGTTTTCCAAGAGCAGCCAGGAATCGGCGGCCGATGATTCTGAAGTAAGCATGCCACAACCGTTGATATCGTTTGACGAAGCACTGAAGAACGGAATCGTCTCCACAGATTTCAACGGGAATGATGGCAATGAAGAAACGAAAAGAAAAGTAGCCTAGTCCGAGGTAGTTGTACGGCGCATTTATCAACGCTAATTCGTAATCAAAAATCGAGAGCGGTTCACGCTCTCGATTTTTCTTATGACAGCACTCGAGCGAACCAGCGCATGTTGCCTGTCACGTATCCGAATTCGTTTTGTGGAATGAAAAGCGAAGCAGATTGGTGTTTCGCTTTACGAAACCCATCTTGGAATACAACCGGATTGCCGCAACGCGGGCAGGATTGGAAGTAAGATCGACGGATTTTACCCCCGCCTTTCTGGCGAGTTCTAACGCATGCTGCACGAGCAATTGTGCGATACCTCGCCTGCGCATATCTTGCTCGACCACGACGTCCTCGATACGTGCAACCTTTCCCGTGGGAATTCGGTAGACAATCAAGGTCAACACGCCGACGATTCCCCCAGCACCCTGCACAGTGTCGATCGCCAAGAGTAATTTTGTTGCCTCGGCCTCAATGATGGCTTGAAGATCTGCTTGTGTAGGTACTTCGGCTGTCGTCGTAAGCTGGGGAACGAGAGATCGGAATGCCACATATAGATCATCGCTGGCTTGTTTCGCTTCTTCGACTTTGATCATCAAGTTAGCCCTCAGGTCGGTTCATCACCATTAGAGTCCATTTTCCTTGCTGCACGACGGCAAGCTCCTGGTTGAGCAGATCCACTTTGAAATAGACAAGCCCACCACCCAACTGGCGCACGAGTTTGGTATCGGTGACCGTGGCTCGCATCGAAATTGTGTCTCCGAGGTAGATCGGCAACCTGAACTTCCAATCTTCGATTTCACGGAACGCCAAGACGGTTCCCTCGATAAATCCCGTGCGCGTGGCCAGGGACACGGCGATGGAGAGACCGAGTAATCCATGCGCCACCCGCTGACCGAGCGGGTGCTGCGAGGCGTAAACAGCATCCGTGTGAATCCTGGTCCAATCTCCCGTTACCGCCGCGAAGCCCACTACGTCTGCTTCGGTGACAGTCCGACCCACACTTTGAATTTCCTGACCGATTTCGAACTCATCGAAGTACAAGCCCCTTTGATACGGTTCTTTTACTTCAGCTATCACGTTATAAACCTTTCTCGGCGGCCAGGGATTCGTCGTACCCAATCTCCGAACGCAGTAAGTGAGGAATAGTCTTACACTGCATTGTTCTGTCCGGTTTAACCCCAAAACGGCACGAATGTGTTCACTGCAAGAAGTGTATCCAAGTGTTATAGATTGCTGCAATGCAGTCCGAAAATCGAATTTGTCGTCCTTAGGGTTACGAATATAAGATGCTGCAGACGAAACGACGTGCTTCTGGAAATTTTCCCGCTATCGCAGCGGCATGCCATCAAAGTGCTGAATGTTGCGAGGTTTTAGGTAACGACCCAATGGGTTGCGCGCGCACGCGCCAACAAATTTCCCTGCGGATCACGAACACGCGCCGTAAAATGCAGCTTCTTTTCATCCGCATCGACGAATTGCGCCTCAATCGTAATGTGTCCCATGTCAGGCGAAACGGATCGATTGTACGTAATTTCCAGTCTGCGCGTGACGTTCGGGGGAGCAACCAACATGCTCAACGGACCGAGTGTGTTGTCGATGGCGGCCGCAAGCATGCCGCCCTGCATCGTGCCGTAAGGATTACAAAAACGTTCGAGAACCGGGAACCGGGTGATCAGCCAACCTTCCTCGGCGTCGTATTGCACGAACTCCCCTTGCATGTCCTCAAATACAGGCGGAGGAATATGATAGTTTTCATAACGATCACCCAACCTGGTTTTCAACAGCGCCAGTAAAGATGAAGATGACATCCGATTTCCTCTCCGGGTTTCTACGCAGCCCGGCCAAACATATCTTCCATCAATCGAAAAGCGATCACCGAGACTTTCCTCGTCGAGTTGCTTCGATAGGAAGCACTTCGCTGAATTACTCGACTTGATTCAATTTGTCCAACGTGAGAATCTTCACCCTGTCGCTGCTGAGGACACAATTCTCTGCGTCGTATTGCAAATTGTATGCAGAAAGCTGCCCCGAAATTCGAAGCCACTCATCTTGCGCAATGGCAATGCACCTACTTTCTCCGGGGTTTCGAACGTTGCCGCTCTCGATGTATAAAAAATCTCCATCTCGCCACAACGGGATTGAGCGAAAGGGCGTTACGTAAATCGTCTCGTAGTAAATTGTGTAAATATAGGCCTGGTCCTGTGCAAAGGGAAGTATCTGATCGTAAGTGAGCAGCAGCGACCCGAATGGCGCATCCGTATAGGCGACGACATGATCCCCATGGATGAAGCGTTCCAGCGTCGGCAGGTAGAGCACGCCATGGCCATGGATGGAGAGACGAACGGCGGGAATATTCAACGAGTGCGCCATTCCTTCGAGAATCAGGGTTGGCTCGTGGCATCCGCTTACGCGCTCCTCATATACACGCTCCAAACTGAGCGGGTAAGCAATTTGACCCGGCCCGTTGCGCGGTGCTTGCCCGTCCAAATATACGTCCCATGCATAACCCGGAGAAACGGCGTGGAAGAAATTTTGCTGCAGCCAAACGACAATCGCGGCTACAGCTTCTTCTTGATTCGATGCATCCTCAGTCAATTTGCGCGCCAAGTTGAATTGCTTGTAATGCGCTTCCTCGATTAACAGATCATCCATGCCGTGCCAGTGATTGACAACATTCGGCATCCCAGCCGGAAGATCTCCGCGATGTAAGGACGAATCGGAGGGATGCATAGATTCATCTTCGATGAACAAATTATCAATATCTTCCCGGGAATAATCTTGCAGTGACCACGGCACCCAGCCGTGCGCTTCGACGGTCAGTCCGGTAGCAACATTGATCAGAAAAATACGTGCGCTGGGATAAGGAAACACATACGTGTCGAGAGCGTTCATAATTTCTTCTTTTTCGGAGTTGGCGTCTCGAGGATCGTACGCCATATCCACCAGAATCCACTCCAGCACCTCTCTGCCGGTCACATTTTGGCCTCCCAGGCTGTTGCTTACCTGCATCGCATTCAAACGCTCTCGAAGCGTTTCCAGTGATTCATACGTATCCAGGATTTCCAGAGGATCGAGCATAGGCTCTACGTCAGCGGGCGCTGTCGTTTCCTCGATATCCGACGGACCAGCGCTGGTGTCCGCCGCAGTCACATCCACCGTCACTCTTGCAGTTTCCGGTACTGCAGGGGCGCTGTTCATGCCGGGCAGATTACATGCCAAACCTGCCAGGAGGAAGAAAAACCAAGCAAGCCCAGCAAGGAGGTACCGATTCATTTTAGAATTTGCAAACATACACGCACTCCTATAGGCCATCTATTCGCATATAAATCACTGCAAGCATGTATAAAATTCAACGCAAACGATGGCTACGCGCAATCTCTTATTCCTCGGAGATCTCAAAGTCGATGCTCTCCAAAAACAACTCCCTTTCCTCCGCGCTCATGCGATCCACCAGCACGCGCAGTGTGTAGCCGCCGATTAATACGCCGTCTTCGATGATCATCCAATCCGTAACGTCTTCCCGACGGACTTGCACCTGCTCGTCGAGGTTCAGATACCTAGCGTCCAGAGGCTGATTTCCGATCCGCCCCGTGAATTGCTCTCCATTGTATTCCACATCATACAACCAGATGTGTTCGAAGGAAGCGGGATCATTTGTCGTAGAAAATTTCGACTTGATCGAAAAATGCGTTTGTCCAGGATCTGGTGAGAGGAGAAATGCAATAAACATATCCAGAGTCCCTTGAGCCTGTTCGATCGCCGCGTTCATATCCTCGTCTTCGGAAGCGATCCGATACACGTCGGGTTCCCCTTCGCGTTTGACGATGTCCTTCCCTTGCAGAATCAAACAGCCGGAAATTAGCGCCCAGGTCAGGATGGATAGAAGAATCCTTCGTTTCACATTTCACTCTCCGATATGCCCGGTTGACTTAAAGAAATCGAAGTCTCCCGCGCAAGGGATGTTGCATTTTCAGCCTCGCATGACCTCGAGATATTTACTGGCAAATACGCCGTTCTCGATCCGCAGACAAGGAATGCCGCCGATGATCGGGTAGACGACCAACGCTTCTGCGCTGAACATCATCCCGCCGACTTCCTCCAATGGCGTCTTGTATTTCGGACACGCCAGAACGTAGTCCGGGGAAGAAACTCGATCGATCTTTCGAATAATCGTCAGAGCCGTTGGGTTCAGCGGATTAGAAGTGACCGGAAACAACGCATGCTCGATCACGTCGTATCCGAGAGCTGCAGATATGCCTGTCAGATTCTTGCAGTATCCGTGTGAATCCATACGCCGTCTGGCTTCGTCACCGGCGAGTTCGTAGCCAGGCTCCATGAGAATCACGTAGCGTATCGCCACCCTATGCAGTTCCTTAAGAATGATCTCTTCGTAGCCACCGTTGGGTTCGATCGAATGGGATGTATACACAACGTCGATCGAATTGTCTGCGTAAGGCAGTTGAAGCAGATTTCCTGTGGACAAGCATGCATCGTTTATTCCGGCGTTCTGAAGCCACCTGCGTGCATACGCTATCCGGGACCAGCTCAAGTCAAACGCATAACTTGGCAGCGACGTTTCGAGACCGAGCAGAACGCCGGAAAACGTCGTGGCCTCTCCCACACCCGCTTCTAAGATCGATTTGGGTTGACACAAAGAATGAATCGTCTTGACGATTTCTGCGCAATATCTTCGTTTACGCTGTGCAACATCTTCATCACTCTGTGCATTTGTGTAGCTTCCCGCCTGCAGATCGTAGGAAATTTCGATTATCTCATCCGTGTTATGGTCGACTTCCATTTCTCCACGCAGGAGCTCACTGACGTTCTTCCCTTCTTCATACAGCGTTTTCAATTGACGCGGCGTCAACATCAGCCATCTCTCCTTGTCAAACGCAGATCACGATAGAAAACATCCTGGCAATCATGATGCGGATTGGTTAAAATTTTAGTGTGACACGGCGTTCCGCCTTGAAATCAACTCATTATAAATGATCTTCTGCGGGAGATATGGGATCCCAGTCTGAATTCTTGTTGGGACTTGAATACTCAGTTGTCAGTGACTATTGCCGTTCGTCGAACTTGATATAATTACCCCGCACGGGATTAAGTTGGGTTATGAAAACCGCAGAATTGGCTCGCTCGATCACACGCAACGGAAGCAAGCAAACGTACATCACTGCGCGCCTGATGGTGGACAGGGACCTGGTGGATGACTTCCTCAGCGCTTACGCCTATTTCCGCTGGATCGATGATGTGATCGACGTATACTCGCGCTCCGACCAAGAACGTATTGCCTTCATGGAACGCCAGAAAATAATCATCGCCGGACTCTATAATAACGAGACGTTCGAGGATTTATCCGAGGAAGAAGCAATTATCGCTGACCTCATTCGACATCGTTCCACGCGGGACGAGGGCCTGGCTTCATTTATACGTAACATGCTGGCGATCATCGACTTCGATGCACACCGCAAGGGACGCCTCATCAAGCAAAATGAACTTGCCTGGTATACAGAAAGATTGGGAATCTCCGTCACCGATGGTATCCAATACTTTATCGGAAACGGTCATGCTTATTCCAAAACGAACGAACAATATCTGGCCGCCACGGCTGCGCACATCACTCACCTCCTTCGGGATATGCTTCTGGATGTTGCAGACGGTTTCATCAATATCCCGATGGAATACCTGCAGGCGCACAATATCACTCCGAGCGACTATACGACCCAAGCGTTCAGAGCGTGGGTCAAGGATCGAGTGGGATTGGCTCGACGCTTATTTATCGAAGGTAAAAAATACCTGGATCGATTGGATGTTCTGCGCTGTAAAATTGTCGGTTACTGGTATTGTGCGAGATTCGAAGGTGTCCTGGATTCAATTGAAAGGGACAATTACATCTTGCGCGAAGTGTACAACGAAAGGCGAAGCATCTCCACGCATTTGAAAATCTGCTGGCTCGGGATCAGCGTAACGCTGCGCCACTTCTTCCACAAGCTGACGAACATCATCTCCCCGCAAAGTATCCGCTGATCGGTTTATCACTTACAGATGCATTATTGTTGGGGTCGAAAGAGGTACATCAGGCGAGATCAGCAACCATCACGCAATCGCTTTGACGGTCCTTCCCAACCCAGAAGTCTTTTGTTCCCACGATCCTAAAACCCTGCCTCGTGTAAAACGCGATCGCCCGGCGATTTTCCTTCCAGACCCCAAGCCAGAAAGTTCGCCCCCCGAGCTCGACCGCTGACGCTTTCGCCGCATTCATTAAATCCTGCGCCGCCCCCTTTCCGTGCCACGGCCTGTCGATATAGAAACGCCAGAGCTCCACTGGCGCCTCGCCGGCCACACACGCTGGTGCAGGCGTCTGCCGCACCTGGGCGTAACCGAGCAGTTGTCCTTCAAGTTCAACGATCAACGTCCGGACGTCACTGCTCGATATTTCTGCTAGCTGTTGTCGAGTACCGTACCTCGAAGAGAGGAATTCTTCTAGATCGTGGGGATCGGTGAATTTGCCAAATGTTTGTGCGTAGGTCCTGGAGGCAAACTCAGCCAGATTTTCTGCATCCCTGGGAACTGCTCGTCGGATGATGATCATAAGTAGGCAGCATAAAAATGTGCCGAAATTCGATGCGCGTTGTATACGTTATGGTTTCTCATCCAGCAGCGTTTCGACCGGGGTGAACTCATATCCCGTCTTGCTGTGATGGTTGGTGTAGTACGTTCTGTCCACCAACATCTCGTAATCGCCGTCGAAATAGCAGTTGAAGAGAATCCGGAATATATTCACCGGGGATATTTCAGGATACAGAGGCCGGTCATATCCATCGGGAAAATAAAATGCAGCCAGAATGGCGACCTTCGTCTCCAGATTGACCGAGTCAGGTTCATCCCAATTCATGTCGAAAGCAGGGCCGGTATCCGATTGAAGGATGATCACGGGCTTTCGTGCTGAATTCGCCAGGATGCTGTCGATGGTTTCCAGAGTCAGCTTATTAATGTACTGCATCTGATCCGCGTAGTAGCTGACTTCTTCTTTCGGTTCGAATTGTGAACCGACGTCATCCAGCGTCTTCGGCCCGGATTGAACGATTCTTTCACCGTTTGGACCGAAAAGATACGGACGATGCGGTGAGATGATGTGCGCAAACGTAAATTTAGGTCCTGAAATTGAAGGCACTGCTTGGAGGTGCTCGAAAGCCGCAAGAACGATCTGACGTTGTCCCTCCCATCCGGAAAAATTGGCAAGTCCGCGCAGATTGTCGCTTATTCCTTCGTGTTCGATGTAGTCGAGCGGAACGATCAACACCGTGGTGCCGATGAGTAAAGTCTCAAAATCGTTCAACCATAGATCCCCGTATTTATATCCCGATTCAGACTCCAACATGTCCGGAGAGAGGAAATAATCCGCATCGATAATCGTCGTCGTTGCCCATCCACTCGTGAGGGCAACAATGGCGTATCCCAACGATTCAAGTTCGGCTCGAACGATGCTGTTACGGATCGGATCGACAAGCGGTCCCGGGTAGGTTCCCGGTGGAAGTTCGATACCGAGATCTTGAACGTAATCCATGTTCATCGATGAAGCCAACGAAAAAGCTGTGGCCACGTGATTAGAAATACTTTGGTCTGCTACGTAAAATCCGCGTTGCCTTAAAGCCTCGGTGAAACTCGAATTGTCGATGCCGTATAAGTCTTTGAGAATATCCTCCCGTCCATACGAATCGAGAATGATGTAGTAAATATCCGGAAGTTCTCCTTCCATCACGAAGTGCAAATCCGAAGTTTCTCGATTCGACAGTGATGGGGATTCGACATTTTGATAGCGAATGCCAAATGTGACGAGTGAGAAAATTGGAAAGAGTATAGCGACAAGTCCGAAGACGTTGAAGAAATTCGTAATTCGCTGTAATTGCTGCGTTTCGCGCCTGCGCAGAATTAAAACAGCGCAGATTATCAAGCCGATGCATAGCAACATCAAGTAACGGTGGCGTCCGAGATTGAAACCCGCTATGGTGAAATCCTCAATGACGGTGTATACATGCCCGTAGGAGAAAAATAACAGGGACAGGATCAAGCCCAGGATACCGCCCTTCAGCCAGGATCGGTAGATACGCCGCAGCAGCAGAACGAGCATCACGTCACGACCTCGGCAACAAGTAATGCGCGCAGCGCTTGCACTGGCGGGATTTCTTGTGCATTACCAGCCGCAAGCGCCAGAATAGGGTATGCCGTAAGTAGAAAAGGATGTAGCGGTTTTTCGGTAAATTTCATCAGACTCATTTTATGAAGTCTCTACAGTATGCACGCGAATTAACGGCAGTATCTTCACGCTTCCTGTTCACAGGCGGTCACTTGATTTTACCAAGACGACATTATCCCCCATAATCCCCATAATCCGAAGATGTGGTGCGGAATATATCCTTATACAACGTGGCTATGCGCAATCGGTGTCCACCACCCGGATTGACAGCGGGCATCATGCGCGATAGAGTAATCCACGATCATTTTCACGGCAGCGCAGCTCGATAATGCTGCTGTATAAAAGGAGTTCACCGTGAAACGCATTCTTCCCCTCCTCGCCACCTTTTTCGTGCTCGCCGCCTGCAACGCGCCCGTAAATGTCACTCCTTCGCCGACGGAGACGATCCCTCCACCTCCCACCGAAACGAACACACCAGAACCCGCAAACACCGCCACACCGCAGGTACTCGAAGTTGCGACGCCTGATCCGTCGACCGTCGCACTCGATTTCGTCGCTGCAATGTGTACTGCCCAATGGTCGAACAACGGCGAATACCTGGCCTGTCCCGGAGATCCCAACGCTACCGGCGCTGGCTACGTCGATCGATTGGATGACACGATAATCAGCGGCGACATCCTGGTCCAGGCGCCTTCGCTGATTACCATCCCGGCATACGAAAAATTCGCCGGTATTTTCGGCCATTATACGGCCCTTCAGGTTTGGGACGGCGATACTTTTCACGCTGTTCTGGCTTGCAAACCCTCCGCCATCGCCTGCGATGTCGATTTCGGTCTCAGTTATTTCGACGCCAACGGCACCTTTCACGATCTTTCACCTGACATCGGACCACGACCGATCTCCGACCATGACGCCGCCAGTGGCGCATACACCGAAGTCGAAGTTGATCTCAGTTCGCTTGTCGGACAGACCGTGGAATTCGTCCTTGTGGTGCGTACATCAGGTGATCACACGCTGTACAATCCACTCTGGATCAATCCTTACATTCAACGAGATCCCAATGCACAGCCGCCCGTTCCTGTCGTCGTCGCCACGGCAACCACTTCCAGCACCAGCGCATCGAGCGGTGTCCCTGGCACAATATCGGGAATGGTAGACATGTCTTCTGCGCCTCCGTACCTCAAGGACTCCTACACGGGTGGCGAGTCACCCGTCGTGGTCATGTTTTTCAACCTGGATGACGGCACATGGTGGTGGATCCACACCACACTGACTCACCCGTACTACAGCATGACGGTTCCACCGGGAACCTACCATGTCGTAGCGTACGCCAAGGGCGTCGGCGGCGTTCCGTACGTGACCGGCGGCTACACAGGCAGCAATCCCTCCTGCGGGAAAGCCCTGAAAACCGTAACGGTATCCCCGAATGGCAGTGTGGAAAACATCGTCATCGCCGACTGGAACTGGAGCTGCGGCGGCGATGCTTATCGCCCGGATAAGCCGGCGTCTGTGCCGATTCCATAACCGCCTGTATGACACAACAAGCTCCCCATTCTGGGGAGCTTGATTTTTTTTAATGCATATTCGCAAGGTATCTCAATCCAATGGCTTCGGGACGGTGGGTTCCAGCAGCGCCTGGCGCACGAACGAGTGCAGCGGTGTACTGCGGCGTTTTACCATCATCACCGTCACTTCGGCTTGCCGGGCGACGCGTTCCGTCATTTTACCCACCAAAAGATTCTTGAAAACCGGTTCGTCGCTTGCGGCGAGGACGATCAAGTCGTATCCTTCCGCCTGTTCCAGGATGGTCGTCGCGAGATCGGTTCCTTCCACGACACGCAACTCCAAACCCCCGAAATCGATCCCATCCACGCTATCCTGCAATGCTCGTAATCCACGCACGCGGCCCTGCTCGTTAACGTTGCGGGGTACGACATGCAGCGCCGTCACCACAGCCGGATCGGGCCTTTCGGCCGAAGCCATGTCCACCGCCAATTTAACCGCTCGCCGGCTGTTGGGACCTCCGGAAACCGGCACGAGCACTTTCTTCAATGGACGCCATTGGCGATAGCGTACGACGACTACGTCAGTGGGCGGATTATCCACGATGGGGTCGATTACCGATCCGAAGACCTTGCCCGTGGTGTGAGTGTAACCGGGCCAGCCCAAGACGATAAGATCGGAAGCATTCTCCATCGCCGTCTGGCGTATTGCCGCTGACACATTGCGCCCCAGGCGAATGATGGTGTGCACGGGAACATCGTAGCTGCGAGCCTTTTCGATGACTTCCTCCAGGTGCACACGTCCCTCGCGTAAGAGGAAGCGGCCGTCTCCCAACGTGAGCTGTGGAGGTACTTTCGCCACGTTCAGGGCCAGGACCTCACCTTGCCGCTGCTGTGCGAGTATCGCACCAATGGCACCCAGGACGTGTGCCTCCTCCTTCGTCGATACAGGAACCAAGACGGAATAATCCCGGCTGACCAAAACCTCTTCGAGCAAGATTTCTTTGGGCTTCTCCATCTCCTCGACGCGCGAGAAATAGAATGCGTAGGCAAGCAATCCGATGATCACCCAGATGATGGTTGCGTACCAGGCAATGGCGCTGAATTGAAATACATACAGCGCCAGGACTGCGTTGGAAAATATGGCGAGGACCGGTAACGCCGGGAACCAGGGCACCAGAAAACCGCGTTTGAGCTCGGGCTGCTGTAATCGCAGGAACAGCACGGCAAGGTTGACCATCAAGAACAGCAGCAAAAACATGATACTCGCCGCTGAGGCGACATCCTCGATGGGAAGAGTCCAGGCCATGAGGACCATCAAGCCGCCAGTGGCCAACACGGCTAAATAAGGCGTGTGGCGTTGGGGGTGAATCTTGGCGAAAAACGTCGGTAAATTGTGATCGCGCCCCATGGCAAAAGAAACTCGAGACGAAGCATAGGTCGTGGCGTTCAGCGCTGAGGTCGTGGAAGCCAGGCCGCTCAGCAGCAAGATCAACCCGCCAATGCCGAGCGGGAATACCTGTTGAGCGACTTGAATCACGGCGACTTCCCCCTGCTGACCGAGGTAGGCATAGCCTGCCTGGCCATCCGGTGGCTGAATGGCACCGATCGCTACAAAACCAACCAGAATATAAATCACGACCGCAATCCCGATGGAATAGAACACTGCCCGCGGGATGTTGCGATTCGGATCGATAACCTCTTCTCCCGATTGAGCGATTATTTCATAACCCTCGAAAGCAATGAAGGTCAACCCCATCGCCACGAATACGCTGAAAAAGCCGTTGGGGAAGAAATCTGTGGTGAAGCGCGTGTACCAGGAATCCGTACGCAGCATGGCGATGACGCCAAAAAACACCAAACAGATGAGAATGGCGATCTTAGTCACCGTAAGAAAATTACCGACGGCGGCTGTTTCTGATGCGCCGCGGTAATTGGTGGCAATGAATAAGAAGATGATCAGCGTCATGAAAATCCGGCCCAATTGGGCTACGGACAATCCAAATGCAGGCAGATTGAGGAGGAATACCAATTCGGCTGCAAAACGACCAAACGCCAGTGCATACAGGCTGCCGGCCACAGATTGGGCAAACCAACTCATCCAGCCGGATAAGAAACCCAACGTTCCACCGAGAGCCTTTTTAATCCATTGATAGCCGCCTCCTGCACCGGGAAATGTAGAACCAAGCTCAGCGTACGACATTGCCGTAAACGATGTAACGAGACCATTGAGCAGGAAAACCAAGATCAAAGCCGGGCCGGCGATACCTGCAGCGACGCCCGTGAGCACGAAAATGCCCGCGCCCACCATGCCGCCGACGCCGATCATGGTAACGGTGAACAAATTGAGGTTACGGCTCAACGTGATGTCTTCCCTTTGTGGTGCACGTTCCATTTCTGCGTTCACAACGCTCTCCTACAAGCCTTGCTTCTGTCCGCCGTTCTCCAAGCATGCATCGCGTCATTGTACACGAAACCAGGGGCTGCGACCATTTTCGATATCCCTATAAAATACAAAGGGCACATCCGACTCGGATGTACCCTTCGATTATTGGTCCAAATTGACCTTCGTTTCTACGCTTGCTCCAAAGCTGCATGCGCCGCTGCAAGGCGTGCAATCGGCACACGGAACGGTGAGCAGCTCACGTAGTTCAAACCATATTCGTGGCATTGACGGATCGATTCGGGGTCGCCACCGTGTTCGCCGCAGATGCCCACTTCCAGTTCCGGTCTGGTTTCGCGGCCTTCCGTGGTTGCGATGCGCATCAACCGTCCCACTCCATCCCGATCGATCGTCTGGAATGGATTGGACGTCAGAATGCCTTTATCCAGGTATTCAATCAGGAAGCCGGCCTCGGCGTCGTCGCGGCTGATGCCAAAGGTCGTTTGGGTGAGATCGTTCGTGCCGAAGGAGAAGAACTGCGCATACTCGGCAATCTGTTTTGCTGTCAGCGCGGCGCGTGGGATTTCGATCATCGTGCCGAACATGTAATCCACTTCGCAGCCCTGCTCATCCATTACAGCCTTGGCAACTTCTTCCAACGTGACCTGCTGGATCTTCAACTCGTTAACATGGCAGGTCAGTGGAATCATCACTTCGGGGTGAACGTCCACGCCGTCCTTGGTCACCAGACAAGCCGCCTCGAAGATCGCGCGTACCTGCATCTTGGTCACACCTGGCATGTGAATGCCAAGGCGGACGCCGCGCAGCCCCAACATGGGATTGGCTTCTCGCATGGATTCGACGGCCGCAAGCATCTTCTCTTTCTCGGCCAGTTCTTTTTCTTTTCCGCCCCTGACCCTCAACTCAGTGACCTCAACGAGCAACTCATCATGACTGGGAAGGAACTCGTGCAGCGGCGGGTCGATCAGGCGAATGATCACCGGCAAGCCGTCCATCACACGGAACAAGCCTTCGAAATCGGAGCGCTGGAACGGCAGCAATTTCTCCAACGCATCTTCGCGTTCCTTATCCGTCTTGGCCAGGATCATCTGCTGCACGAAGGGCAAGCGTTCGGTCTCAAAAAACATGTGCTCGGTGCGGCATAGGCCGATGCCCTGCGCACCATAATCGCGAGCACGCTGTGCGTCGCGGGGATAATCAGAGTTCGCATAAACGCCCAATCGACGAAAATCGTCCGCCCAGGACAGCAGCTTGATCACGTATGGATCGTTGATGTCGGGAACCACGGTGTCCAACTGGCCGAGGTACACCTCGCCCAGCGTGCCGTCAATCGACACCCAATCTCCCTCCTTGATCACCTGCCCATCGACGGTCATCTGCCGTTTCGAAAGATCAATCTCCAGCGCCGAGCAACCGACGACCGCCGGTTTGCCGAACTGGCGCGCGACCAACGCAGCGTGGCTGGTACGACCACCCCGACTGGTGAGAATGCCGTTCGCAGCCAACATGCCGTGCACATCATCGGGCTTCGTCTCGGGACGGACCATGATTACGTCGAGACCATCTTCTTTGGCCCACTTTTCGGCCGTGTCGGCGTCGAATGCAATCTGCCCTACTGCCGCACCGGGAGAGACGTTCAAACCTTCGGCAATTCTCTTCCCAGCCTCAGCGGCCGCCTTTTTCGCTGCGGTGTCAAACTGCGGGTGCAGGAAGAAATCCACCTGATCCGGCGAAACGCGTTTCACCGCCTCTTTCTTGGAAATCAATCCTTCGTCCGCTAAATCGACGGCGATACGAACCGCAGCCTGTGCGGTACGTTTACTATCGCGTGTTTGCAGCATCCAAAGCTTGCCGTGCTCAATGGTGAATTCCACATCCTGAACCTCGCGGTAATGATTTTCAAGATTCTCGATGATGGATTCGAATTGTTTGTAAATATCGGGCATTTGTTTCTTCAGTTCTTCGATCTCGAGCGTCTGGCGGATGCCCGCAACCACATCTTCTCCCTGGGCATTGATGAGGAAGTCCCCTTCAACATCTTTCGTGCCCACGGTGATGTTGCGCGTCGTGGCCACACCCGTGCCCGAGTCGTCACCCATGTTGCCGAATACCATAGTTTGAATATTCACGCCCGTACCAAGATCGTGGGAGATGCCGGCCCCGTTGCGGTAATCCACGGCGCGTTTCCCGTTCCAGGAAGCGAATACCGCTTCGGTAGCCATGCGCAACTGCTTGTATGGATCCGTGGGGAAGTCCTTGCCGGTGTTTGCTTTGACGATCTTCTTGAATTCTTCAGTAATCTCCTTCCAATCTTCTGCAGAGAGTTCAGCGTCGATCTGCACGCCGCGTTTCTTGCGGTACTCTGTGATGACCTCTTCGAAAGGCTCATCGGATACGTCCATCACGACCGAGCCGAACATTTGCACCAAGCGTCGGTAGGAGTCGTAAACGAATCGAGGGTCGTTCGTCAATTCGATCATGCCTTTCGCCGTCTCATCATTGAGACCGATATTGAGAACGGTATCCATCATGCCGGGCATCGAGAACTTAGCGCCTGAACGGCTGGAGACAAGCAGTGGATTTGTCGCATCGCCAAATTTCTTCCCCGCCTTTTTCTCCACATCTTTCATCGCTTCAAGTTCTTGATCCCACAAGCCTTCGGGGAATTCTTCTCCCGCATCCAGATAGGCGTTGCATGCTTCGGTGGTCACCGTAAAACCTGGAGGCACAGGGGCGCCGATGCGAGTCATGTCGCCCAGGTTGGCACCTTTACCACCCAGTAATGCTCGCACGCCCTCCCAAGAGCCGGCCTTCTTTTCGGCCTGCTCTACCTCGTCGAACAGATAAACCCATTTCTTTGCCATTTAAGTCCTCCAAACTCCGAATGGAGTATTCGTATTAATGAAACAATATCCGCGCCGCGTCCGCTGCTTGCGCGGCCACGGCGCCACTCACACAATGGGTAATCATAATACAAAAACACCCCGATGTCAGGGGCGTTTCGTCATATCTATCAACTTACATCCAACGTGGGCTTGAGTGGAAGAGGGAGTAAATGCCTGGATACTTCTCGATGTCACTCAGGATGAGTCCACCGGCAGACCCACCAGAATTTGCTGGCCGTCTACACGCACGGGGTACGAGGCAATGTCCACGACGGCCGGCATGGAAAGTGCCTTTCCACTCTCCAGATCGAAACGAGCTCCGTGCCGGGGGCACTCGATCGAATGGTCGACGAGATTGCCTTCCGCAACCGGACCTTGATCGTGCGAGCAAACATCATCGATTGCAAAATACTGCCCGGCGATGTTGAAAACCGCGATCGCTGCCCCGTCGATTTCCAAGAACAGGCGTTCACCGTTTTCCAAGTCTCCGATTTCCGCAACGGCCACAAATTCGAGTTTTTCGTCTGGAAGTTCGCGATAATTGAATGTCAACGGCTACTCCAACGTGATCTCGTCCTCGATGGTATCCAAACCGTAAACGCTTGCCTTAAGTACTTTGAGGGAAAGCAAGGCACACTTCAATCGAATCGGTCCTACTTCGATGCCCAGCATGTCGAGCACCTCCTGTTTGTCGAGTTTTCGAATTTCGTCGAGCTTTTTTCCCACGATCGATTCAACAAGCAGGTCTGCCGAAGCGATCGAAATGGCACAGCCCGTACCGGAGAACGCTGCCTCCGTCACACGCTCATCTCCGTCTACGCGCAGATCAATGCGAATTCGATCACCGCAAAGGGGATTGTCATCCTCATACGAAAAATCATGCGGGTCCAGTGATCCCCGCATGCGAGGGTTTTTATACCGGTCGATGATTTGTTCTCGGTAGAGATCTTCCATGGTTTAGCGCTAATGATAACTCATTAATTCCAATGCGTGCTGCGTTCACCCCTCGGTTGGGGTTGAGCTCTCGTCTTTACTCAATATCGAACAACTTGATTACTTTATGCAACCCTTCGACCAATCGATCGATTTCCTCCATCGTGTTGTACAGGTAAAAAGATGCACGCACGGAAGCCGGGATTTCGAAGCGCTCATGAAGCGGCATGGTGCAGTGATGCCCGGCGCGTACCGCAACCCCATCGCTGTCCAATATCTGGGCGATGTCATGGGGATGGACACCTGCCATGGTAAAGGAAACAACCCCGCCGCGCAGCGCCGGTTCGGGTCCATAGATCGTCACACCGGGGACTTCGTTGAGACGATCCAGGGCGTAACCCGTTAGGCTTTGTTCGTGTGCATGAATGTTTTCCATACCCACTTCGTTCAAGAAATCAACGGCGGCGCCCAATCCAATTGCCTGAGCGATTGCCGGAGTTCCCGCCTCGAACTTCCAGGGGATATCGTTTGTCGTAAAGCCATCGAGGTGGACGCGCTTGATCATGTCCCCGCCGCCCATGAACGGCGGCATGGCTTCCAGGAGTGCTTCACGACCGTAGAAAACTCCGATTCCCGTCGGCCCGCACATCTTATGGCCGGAAAAAGCGTAAAAATCCACGTCCAATTCGCGAACATCCACAGCGATATGCGGCACGGATTGCGCGCCATCTACCAAGACCAGCGCACCCGCCTCATGCGCCAGATCCGTCATCTGTGCCACGGGATTGATCGTGCCTAACATGTTGGATACGTGTACGAACGCGACCAAACGCGGTCCTTCTCTAAGAAACGATTGGTACGCTTCCAGATCCAGCGTTCCCTCATCGGTCACGGGCACGAATTCCAAGCGCAAACCGATCTCTTCGGCCAACATATACCACGGCACGAGATTTGAATGATGTTCCATTTCCGTGAGCAGGACGAGATCACCGGATTTCAGATTCGCCCGTCCCCACGCGTAGGCCAGTAAATTGATCGATTCGGTCGCATTGCGGGTAAAAACCACTTCGCGCGCGGAATGCGCGCCGATAAAATCCGCGATACGTTGGCGGGCATCTTCGTGCGCCTGGGTGGCTTCTTCCGCCAACCGATGGATGCCGCGGTGGATGTTCGAATTGTGCCTTTCGTAAAAATCCGTCGAGGCTTCGATCACTGATCTGGGCTTTTGAGAGGTCGCCGCCGAATCGAGATAGATCAACTTCGTTCCCGGATGGACTTCCCGCGAGAGAATGGGGAATTGTTCACGGATTCGTTCTACGTCGAACACTTTCACTTGAGATTGCACCATTCAAGTCCCTGTCTGCTGTTGCCTAACTCTTCTTCTTCGACTTCGCACGCTTGCTGGATCGCCGCTTCGTCGCCGGACGGATCTTGTCACTTCCCTGTGGACACCACAAGACGCGATCGGGAACCATCCACCCGTCGGTCAGGTAGACATCTTCAGCGAATTGAACCGCAACGCGTTTCTCTTCAGCCTGTACGACGACACCTTCCATCCAATCTCGCACGCGACGCCCCTGGCGGTCGTGATCGCAGAACACTTCGACCCGGTCACCGACCTGGTATTGAACCTGAATTATCTTCCCGTCAATTAAAGGATTCATTGATTTTTTCGTCACTTGGATACCCCGCCTTTATCTTGAGCTGAGCTGCTTGTTCATGCAAGCAACGAATCACCGTCGAGTTTCTTGTCGATCATTTCTTTAAATCGTTGGCGAACCCGCTCGTAAGGAATGCGCTCCATAATGGGTGTAAAGAAGCCATCGATGACCAAGCGTTCCGCCACGTCTCTTGGAAGACCACGAGACATGAGATAGAAGATTGGTTCGGCCTCGAGCTGCCCCACGGTCGCTCCATGGGTGCAGCGGACGTCGTCCGCCAGAATTTCCAGTCCGGGAATCGAGTCCGCACGCGCATTCTCACTCAGCAGCAGATTACGGTTCGCCTGGTAACCGTCAGTAATTTGCGCACCCGGCGCTACGTAGATCATACCCTGCCAGACAGAACGGCTCCGATCCAGGAGCGCTCCCTTGAATAGTAAATCGCTGGTCGTGTGGGGAGCCAGGTGATTCTGCTGAGTATCATGATCCAAATGCTGCTCGCCGTTCGTAAAATAGAAGGCGGACATGCGGGCTTCGGCACCCTTTCCTAATAGATCGATGTCGCTGAAATTCTTCGTCAGGTGGCTGCCCACGCCAGCGAAAATCCAATTCAAGCGTCCATCCGCTTCAATTTTTGCACGTTCGTGGGAAAAATTCCACACATTCTTCCCCAGATTCTGCACTTCGACGAATGTCAGCTCGGCGCCCTCTCCGACGTAGATTTCCACGATTCCGGCATGCATGGTTGCGCCATTCTGCTCGGTGGGTGAGGCCAGTTCATGCACGAACGTCGCGGAAGCGCCTTGTTCGAGGACGATCGATAACCGGCTGAAAAACGCCGCCTCGACTCCTGCCGGCCAAAATACTGCGTGCAGCGGTTGTTCGAGATGCACGTTCTTGGGGACATAGAGCAGCACACCATCTCTCGCCAGCGACGCCGTCAGCGCTGAGAATTTGCCTTCATCCGCGGAGACGATTGTACCAAGATGCTTTTCCAGAATCGCTGCATGATCGCTAACTGCCGTTGCCCAATCGGTAAAAACCACGCCTTGTTTGTCAACATCGACGTCGCTCTCCCTTTGGGGTGGATGTCCCGGTTTGATGACCAACAAAGAGCCATGTTTCTCCGCTGCGAGGGGTTCCAATAATGCGGGATTCACATCGATGTCGTCCGCAGGTTTTAAGTGAAACGAGTCAGTCGGAAGCGCACGGATGTCCGTTCGGCGCCACGGTTCATCTTTCATGGTTGGCAGCGGCGTATCCTTGAAGCTCGCCCACGCCATCAAGCGTTTCTCGGCCAGCCAATCCGGTTCATTCAGATCTGCAGAAATCTGGCGGACATCCGCTTCCGAGAAAGCGAAATCAGATGTCGTGCGCCGTACGCTGGGTTGTTTTCGCTTCGTAATCGTACGAGTACTCATTGCACAAGTTTTCCTTGTCGTAGATCCATCGTGTGCTGCGTGAAGCAATCAGCCGATGGAACCTTCCATCTGGAGCTGGATCAACCGATTCATTTCCACGGCGTATTCCATCGGTAGTTCTTTAACTAACGGTTCGATAAAGCCGGAAACGACCATGGTGATCGCCTCCTCCTCGCTCAACCCGCGGCTCATCAAATAGAATAGTTGATCCTCACCTACTTTGCTAACCGAGGCTTCATGCCCGATGGTCACCAAGTTTTCGTCGATCTCGATGTACGGATAGGTATCCGATTGTGAATTTTCATCGAGCAGCAGCGCATCACAGACCACGTTCGATTTCGAATTCTTGGCACCGTCGTGCACCTTCAACAAACCGCGATAGGACGCTCGCCCACCGCTTTTGCTGATCGACTTCGAAGTAATCTTACTGGTCGTGTTTGGCGCAACGTGGATTACCTTGCCGCCGGTATCTTGATGCTGGTTGTCGCCGGCGAACGCCATGGAGAGAATCTCCCCGTGTGCCCGCGGGCCCATCAGGTAGCAGGAGGGATACTTCATGGTGATTTTACTGCCCAGATTGGCGTCGACCCATTCCATGGTACCGCCCGCGCTCACCATTGACCGCTGAGTCACCAGGTTGTAGACGTTGGTCGACCAGTTTTGAATGGTGGTGTAGCGGCAGCGGGCATTCTCCTTGACGATAATTTCGATCACGCCGCTATGGAAAGAATCGGTCGTATAGGTCGGCGCTGTACAGCCTTCCACGTAGTGCACCTGCGCACCTTCGTCGACGATGATTATCGTCCGCTCGAACTGCCCGATGTTAGCGACGTTGAGGCGGAAATAGGCCTGCAGGGGCAGATCCACTTTCACGCCCGGCGGCACGTAGACAAAAGAACCGCCCGACCACACGGCGCTGTTTAACGCCGCGAATTTATTATCCGTGATCGGAATCACGGTTCCGAAATACTGACGAAACAGCTCCTCGTGTTCGCGCAAACCGTTCTCGATGCTCACGAAGATGACGCCCTTTTTTGTAAGCTGTTCTTGGATGCTGTGATAGACCATCTCCGATTCATACTGCGCGCCCACGCCGGATAGAAATTTTTGCTCCGCCTCCGGGATCCCCAGCCGATCGAATGTTGCCTTGATCGTTTTGGGAACGTCGTCCCAGGAGCGCCCCTCTTGCTCGGCAGGTCGCACGTAGTAATAGATGTCGTCAAAGTTGAGCTGGCTCAGATCCGCGCCCCACGTAGGCGTTGGGCGTTCCAAAAAGTGTTTTAAGCCTTTCAATCGGAATTCCAGCATCCATTCCGGCTCACCCTTCATCGCCGAAATTTGCCGCACGACTTCCTCATTGATGCCTTTTCGGGTCTTAAATACCGAGACATCCTGATCGCGAAATCCGTATTTGTAATCATCCAAACCCTCGAGATGCTCGAGATCCGAGCGTGCCGCCATGACTATACCTCCACCATACCTACACTAAGCTTCTACTGGTTCCTCAGTATACTTCTCTCGAACCCAATCGTAGCCGTGTTCTTCGAGCTGCAGTGCCAAATCCGCAGAACCGGATTCTACAACGCGACCGTTCAACATGACGTGGACGAAATCCGGTTTGATGTAATTCAGGATCCTTTGATAGTGCGTGATGATGAGCACGCCCAGATTCGGTCCCGCCAATGTGTTCACACCGTGGGAGACGATCTTGAGGGCGTCAATGTCGAGCCCTGAATCTGTCTCGTCCAGAATGGCGATACGGGGTTCGAGTGCAGCCATCTGCAGTATTTCAGCCCGTTTCTTCTCCCCACCGGAGAAACCTTCATTCAAGTACCGCCCCGCAAAATCGTGCGCCATTTCAAGTAAATCCATTTTCTGTTTGAGCATCTTCCGGAATTCCGGAATCGAAATCCCTTTGTCTTCAGGATCGTCGTGTTTCCGTTTGGCGTTGATCGCCATGCGCAGAAAGTTCGCCATGGTCACACCCGGGATGGAAACGGGATACTGAAAAGCAAGAAACAAGCCCAGGCGCGAGCGTTCATCCGGATTGAGCTCGACGATGTTCTCCCCCTGAAAGTCCACTTCCCCGCCAGTCACTTCATAATTGGGATGTCCCATGAGTGCATACGCAAGCGTCGACTTTCCAGTACCATTCGGGCCCATCAAAGCGTGAATTTCACCCTGTTTGATGGTCAGATTGACACCTTTCAGGATTTCTTTCCCCTCAACGGAGACATGCAGGTTTCGAATCGCCAACGCTGTACCCATTTATTCCCTCCAGCCGCAGCCAGACTCGCTGCGACCCTGTCTGATTCACATAGTCGGGATTATAGCATTCTTCGAACCAGCCGTCAATATTTCTGATAAATATAATAAATATTCCCCAACTATTCGACATCCCGGCGGCAATATCCATGCATAGAAGGGGATAAAAATGATAAAAATCTAAAATATTGACAGATCATTCTCCTGCGGGTATACTCATCATTATTATGACTTCTGGAACGCGTGATACGATCTTGCGTGCATTACGTGTTCAGGACGAGTGCACGGTTAAAGAACTGGCCGAAACGGTTGGCATTTCTCCCGTATCCGTACGCCATCATCTCACCCATCTTCAAGCGGAAGGCCTGGTTCAGGCCAAAGAAGTACGCAGCGGTGTCGGTCGACCGCATCATGCTTTCCTGCTGACCGATGACGGCCGCGAACGCTTCCCCTCCCGGTATTTTCGCCTGACCAATCGTTTGTTGGGAGAAATCAAGGATTCCATATCAGATGAAAGAGTCAACGAACTGTTTTCGGGAATCGCGCATACACTCGCCGAACACTATTCCGGACAGCTGAAATCCCTTGCGCTGCACGAACGGCTGCAGCGCTTGATCGAATTGCTTTCCGAGGAAGGTTTCGACGCCGAAATGGAGTTGAAGGAAGACCGGGTCATCATTCGCGAATTAAGTTGTCCTTACTTCAGGCTCGCGCAGCTACACCCGGAAGTCTGCCTTCTCGATCAAGCCTTCATCGCCAAATCACTTTCCCTCCCGGTCGAGCGAGTTACCTGTCTGACTAAAGGAGATTCTCACTGCGCCTTCTCCATCTCCACCGTACAAGAAGAGGTCTCCCTGTGAACCAGGACAACCCGGAACTGAAAACCATTTGGGAAGCCGACTCGACGCATCCCAAACTGGCTGCGGAAATCCGAGAATCGCTGCGGCAAGTTGTAGATCCCGAACTTGGATTGAACATCATCGAACTGGGATTGATCCGCGAGGTGCGCATCGACGGCGAGAGTATGACCGTGAAAATGATCCTCACCACGCCGTTCTGCCCATATGGACCTGCGCTGCTCGAGACGGCTCGAACTAAAGCGGAGGAAATCGCCGCCAAACCAACAACCATCGAGCTGGGAATGGAAATGTGGGATCAGAGCATGATGGAAGACGACGCCGCCGTGGAATGGGGTTTGTTCTAACAAAACAGCACGGTTTGCTGCATTTATGCATATACATCGTTAAGCGGAAATCTTGCAGACTCACCGAGGGTGATTGAATGGAGCTGCCAAACTCCCTTGTTAGCCTCAGTGAACTTAAAGTCGTAGAAGAGTAAGAAATTGTAAGCAAATATACACTCGCTTTATTTCAGAGGATCAACACATGAATAAGACGAATCCTAAGGTTGATGCATTTTTAAGTAGAGCCAAAAAGTGGCAGGAAGAATTTAAGAAATTGAGAACGATCATTCTTGACTGCGGGCTGACCGAAGAATTGAAGTGGGGTGTACCTTGTTACACCTTTCAGAAAAGTAACATAGTATTAATCCATGGATTTAAAGAATACTGTGCAGTTTTGTTTTTCAAAGGTGCCTTATTGAATGATGCCAAGCGTATACTAATCACGCAAACGGAGAACACGCAGGCGACGCGCCAGATTCGGTTCACCAAGGTTCAAGAAATAGTTGAGATGGAAGGCATCCTGAAAGACTATGTTCATGAAGCCATTGAAGTGGAAAAAGCCGGTTTGAAAGTGAATTTTAAAAAGACTTCAGAATTCACAATTCCCGAAGAATTTCAAAATAAATTAGATGAAATCCCTGATCTGAAAACTGCTTTTGAGGCATTGACCCCAGGCCGGCAAAGAGCATACATTCTCTATTTTTCAACCCCCAAACAATCCAAAACTCGGGCGTCAAGGGTTGAAAAAAGTATGCAGCGAATTCTCATTGGTAAGGGAGTAAACGATCGGTGATCAGTCCGGTCGCGTAGAGGAATTTAAGTTACGTTAGGTTCTACTCCGCAATTTACCCTTCCCTCCAAGCATAATCTTCCCTGAGCTTTCGGAGTACCCCACCGGCATCGAGCTCCCTTTAGGCGAGATGATCACCGCCGAAACCTGGCACAAAATAGTGCACCACATGCAGATGGAGCGCCCCCGGGATAATGCGACAGCAACCTTTTCCATGGCGGTCATCCCGACGAAGATGGGCATGATGATTTCCACCTAACATCTATGAAAACGCTGCCCCTGTCAAGAGCACCTTTTTAGAATCTAAACGACCTCAGTAAATAAAGGCACATTAACAATCTAGAGCTCAACCCACCAAGACTATGCCGGTCTTGCCGGAAACATCTATTCGCTGTCTATGCAACAAGATCAAAATTCAACAGGGGTGTCGCAATCAACTCACGTATCTCAGTGGATACATGTTAGCCCCGCGCTCGCCCATGCTTAGGCAAGACCGTCCTGGGGACGGGCTCCTTATAAGACTCGTTCTTTTCAAGACCCAGAAAGCCGCTTCTGAGAGATGACGAGCCACTGCTCCAACAGCAACAGCATGTCCTTTTCTACGGCGGATGCGTTCGTAAAGCCGGGAGACGTGTTTGTCACGCCATCCGGGGTAGTTTCGATGTCTCACAATCACATTCGCGGCTTCGATGAAAGCCCACTTCAGGTAATTGTTGGATTGTTTGCGCATCTTTCCATAGCGGAACTTACCTCCACTGCTCTTGACCTTGGGAGTAGTGCCGGCATAGCTGGCGAAGTTTTCGCTGGAAGGGAAACGATCGACGCACCCCATTTCGCGCTCGATGACGATGGAGAGGATCTTTCCCACACCGGGTAGTGTTTTCACCAGTTGTATGGTTTTTGTGAACTCAACCCGCTCCAGGATACGTTCTTCCAGGCGCTCGATGTGAGCTTTGACGTGATCAAGTAACTCAAGCTCCTGCTCCATACAGCGTCGAGTTTCTGGGGGAAGAGCCTTGAAGGCATGCAGAAGCTGGCCTTTCCACTTAGGAGCGAAAATATCGCTTGAGGTATCCAAGGAGAGGTTGTACTTGGCAAGGGTTGAGTGGATACGGTTCTTGAGAGCTGTGCGTA
>CAYYVY010000038.1:0-30529 GCA_964475265.1 uncultured Anaerolineaceae bacterium
ACGGCTCTCCGGGTCGTTTCGCAGGAGAAATTCGTCGAGATAGTTGTTGATCACGAGTGTCGATCCACCGTTGTTTTCTGCGCGTCATTCTTCTTGTGGAACGGTCAGGCCAAGAATATTGTAACCCGAGTCGACGAAAATGACCTCACCGGTGACGCTTTTTGCCAGGTCAGATGCCAGCCAAACGGCAGCCCCACCAACATCATCCAGAGTGATGTTGCGCTGCAGCGGGGTCAGCGCAGCGTATTGACGATACATGTCTCTGAAACCGCTAATTCCGGATGCCGAGAGCGTGCGAACCGGACCGGCGGAGATGGCGTTGACGCGGATATTTTGCGGCCCGAGATCGGCAGCCAGATAGCGCGTCGAGGCTTCGAGCGCTGCCTTTGCGACCCCCATGACGTTGTAGTTTGGGATGACTTTTTGTCCACCGTAGAAAGTGAGGGTCAGCACCGATCCGCCATTGGACATCAGCGGAGCGGCGGCGCCTGCCAGGGCGATCAAGGAATACACACTGATGTCCATTGCCAGCTGAAAACCCGATCGACTTGTTTCGTGGAAACGTCCCATCAGGTCTTCCCGGTTGGCGAAGGCGACGGCGTGCACCAGAATGTCGATCTGACCGAAGGTATCCTTGGCTTTGGCCATCACACCATCAATGTCATCGTCGTTGGTCACGTCGCATGGTTCTACGAAGGTGACTCCGATCGAATCAGCGAGGGTTTGGACGCGCCGTTCCAGGCTTTCTCCGGCATAGCTGAAACCGAGACGGGCTCCTTGTTGATGAAACGCCTGGGCGATGCCCCATGCGATGCTGTGATCGTTGGCGATACCGAAAATCAATGCGGTTTTACCCGATAAGAGTCCCATAGCAATACTCCTTATTCACCATACAAGATCAAGTACTACGAGAGATGCAGCGTCGAGAAGTCTTTTGATTTCTGCGATCATGCCGATACGCTGCGAAGGGAGAAGAATCCAACCGCCCGAGCACGTGCGGAAACCAGCACGTCGGCTGGAGTGCACATTGTATCCAGTACTCCGCAAGGTGATTGCTGAATAATCCAGACCAGCTGATCATCCGAACCGGTGGGTTAGAATTTCTCAGCCAACACCTTGTCCCGTGCCATCAGGGGTTTTTCGTCGGCGGTGAGGATGACTTCACCGGCAGCATGGACTTTTGGCAGGTGTTCGGTGATGTAGATGCGAGCCAGCTCGCTTTTACGTTCGGATTGAAGTGCGTCCTGAAGCAGCAGCCACGAGTTGACCACGTATGCGGCGATGTCGGCCAAATCGACGGCATAGAAATCGATAATGTCGCGTTCTTTCTCCTTTAAGACGTCCGTTACCTTTATAAATAGCTCACTTGCGTCGACAAGCTGTTTCTTCAGATCTTCCAAATCTGCGCCATAGTCCTGCGACGCCCATTGATCGAGTCGCTCGTCCAGCGCGTGGCCGAGAAGTTTCCCCAACGCTGCCACGATCTGCATCTGGCTGGTACCTTCGTAGATGTTGGTCACGCGCACGTCGCGGTAATGACGCTCGACGTTGAACTCGCGCATGTAGCCAACGCCGCCGTGGATCTGCATCGCCAGGTAACATACCCGGTTGGCCATCTCGGTAGTGTAGTACTTGGTGAGCGGCGTGAGCACGTCGGCCAGATTGGAGGCGACCTTCGATTCCTGGCGCAGTGTTGTATCGCCCTCGGCGATGCGTTCTTCGTAGGCTTTGAGGCGATCCACCCAGACGCCGGCTTCACAGATCAACGCACGGCTGGCTTCAAGCTCTCCGCGCATCGAAAGCAGCATGCGCGCGACAGCCGGCAGATTCATAATAGGTTGATCGAATTGAATCCGTTCACTGGCATACTTGTAAGCTTCACGGTAAGCCGCCTCGGCGATGCCCACGGCTTGCGCACCGACAGCCAGCCGCGCGCCGTTCATCAGCGCCATGGCGTAGCGAATTAAGCCGAAGCGCCGCTTGCCGATTAGCCAGGCGGGTGTGTCCTTGTATTGAATCTCGCAGGTTGGGGAGGCATGAATGCCGAGTTTGTTTTCGATGCGGCGGATGCGCACGCTCTCGTCTCTTTCGATGACGAACAACGACAACCCTCGGGCGTCCCTCGATCCCTCCTCGCTGCGGGCTAAGACCACCTGCACGTCCGCGTTACCGTTGGTGATAAAGCGTTTGACTCCATTCAGACGCCAGAATCCGGCTTCTTCATCGAAGGTGGCTTTCGTTTGCACGTTTCCCAAATCGGAACCGGCGTCGGGCTCGGTCAGAACCATGGCGCCGCTCACTTCGCCCCGTCCGAAGCGGGGCAGGATGCGGGCTTTGGTCTCTTCATCGGCGTAGTCGTTGATCGAGGCGGCGATTTCCTGCAATCCAAACACGGTCATCAAGCCGGCTTCCGCTCGGGAGACAATCTCGACCATCATCTGGTAGATCGTTTCGGGCAAGTTCAAACCGCCGAACTCCCTGGGCAGCATGGCGCCCATCAGCTCGGCCTGTTTGAAGGCTTCGATGCCTTCCTTGGTCACGTCGGCGTATTCGACGTCCCCATCCAGAAATTGGGCGCCTTTTTCATCCGCCTCCGCTGCTGTCGGCGCCACGATGTTGGCGCTGATGTCCCCCAGGATCTCCAGTTGGAGGCGGTAATTGTCGATCGCATCGGCGTAATTCCGTGGTGCGTCGGGATACTTTTCGTGAAGGGTGTACCCTTTCTCTTTGATCTCGAGAATGTCTCTCAAGTCGAGTTGCTTCAAGCGGAATTGAAGATCGAGATTGTCTAGGAAAAAGTTATCCGTCATCTTTGTTAACCCTATCCCGTTCTTGGCTATTTGGCTTTTTCGCGCAAGGTGCGAATGAGCAACGGCAGGACTTCGGCGACATCGCCGACGATTTTGTAATGGGCGACCTTGAAGATGGGTGCGTCGGGGTCCGTATTGATGGCGATGATTTTATTGGATTTGTCCATACCCGTACTGTGCTGAATGGCGCCCGAAATCCCGGCGGCGATGTACAAACGCGGACGCACGGTGGTGCCGGTCTGCCCGATCTGGTGCTCCCTGGAGACGAGGCCCGCATCTACGGCGGCGCGCGAAGCGCCTACCTCGCCGCCCAGAATATGCGCCAGTTCCTCGACCAGATGGAATTCATCTGCGCCCTGCACGCCGCCGCCTGCGGCGACGATGACGGGCGCATCTTTCAGGTTCACGCTCGGTTCGCGTATCTCCCGGCTCAGCACCTCGAGGGCAAAGTCGCTGGATTCGAAGCTGGGATCGAACTTCTCAATTTCACCTTTTCGACTGGCATCGGGCGTATTGGCCTGCATCACACCCGGACGTACGGTGGCCATTTGAGGCCGTGTTTTGGGATTGACGATCGTGGCAATGATGTTGCCACCGAAAGCAGGCCGGATTTGGTACAGCAAGTTCTTGTATTCCTGCTTTTCCTTTTTCGAAGTGTAATCTCCGATTTGCAGGTCGGTGCAATCGGCGGTCAGTCCCACCTGGACGGCGCTGGCAATGCGCGGTGCCAGGTCGCGACCGAGCGGCGTAGCTCCGATGAGGAAGATGTACGGTTGATGCTGCCGGATTAAATCGATGGCCACGCGCGCGTATGGCAATGTACGGTAGAGCGTCAATTCGGGGTGATCCACCACGAGGACACGATCGGCGCCGCATTGAATCGCGCTTTCGCCCAATTCTTCGATCTGGTGCCCACACAATAGACCCCAAACCTGGCTTTCCAGCGTCTGCGCCAGTTCCTGACCCTTTGCCAGCAACTCCAGACTCACGTCGCTGATGTGTCCTTCTTCCTGTTCGATGAAAACCCAGATGTCTTTTGATTCAGTCATGCGTCTATCCTGTCGGAGAATTCGAAGTCCGTTTCAAACAACACGCTGCAAGTTTGCCCTGTCGTTCAACCAACAACGTACTCTTTCACCAATTCGTCGATCAGTTCCTTGATGCCTTCCGCAGTCGCCGGGATCTCTTTACTTTCGCCGCCTTCCAGGACGACGAAATTGACCTTGTATACTTGTGTGGGCGAACCGGTCAAACCCAATTGGGATTTGTCGACTTCGATGTCGTCCACCGTCCAGATCGGGATTTTAAGCTGGCGTTCACTCAGGTGCTTTTCAAGGGCTTCTTCCGTCTTGAACTCCGGCCAACTTTCGAGCAGGGCGGGATATTCTG
Source organism: uncultured Anaerolineaceae bacterium (assembly GCA_964475265.1). Classification (GTDB taxonomy): domain Bacteria; phylum Chloroflexota; class Anaerolineae; order Anaerolineales; family E44-bin32; genus WVZH01. The sequence continues at coordinate 4,200 of CAYYVY010000038.1, forward strand.
CCGGGACAGCGGCGAGTTTGTTGGCGATCCGTTTCCTCGCCGAAGCGGGGCGTGGCCGATTGGCGGACGAGACCACGGTCAACAGGCACGGCAGCTTGCACTTGACCAGTTCGCTGCCCAGGTCGAAGGCTCGCTGCACGACGATTTCATCGGCCTCCAGGTCGACGATAGACTCGGCGTAGGTGATCTGCGGCAGTCCCATTTTTTCGGCCACCTGCGGGCCGACCTGCGCGGTGTCACCGTCGATTGCCTGGCGACCGCAGAACACCAGATCGAAATCCCCCGCCTTTTCGATCGCACATTTCAGCGTGTAGGATGTGGCCTGTGTATCTGCACCGGCAAACTCACGGTCGGAGAGTAGAATCACACGATCCGCGCCGCGGTAGAGCGACTCACGCAGGACTTCAGCGGCTTTGAGCGGTCCCATGGTCAGAACCGTGACTTCTCCGCCGAATCGTTCCCGAACCTGAAGCGCCATTTCCAAAGCGTTCAGGTCTTCCGGATTGAAAATCGCCGGCAGTGCACTGCGGTTCATGGTGCCCTTGGCCGTCATCACCTCTCCACTGATGTTGCGTGTGTCAGGGACTTGCTTGACGAGCACGATGGATTGATACGTCATTCGTTCCTCCGCCTGAGGTTTTCGATCGTTTCGTCTGGATGGACAGATTCGATCCGGAACCGCCATGGAATGCTTTTCCATGGTTCTGGCACATTGTTTAAACCCACTCGGGGTCCAACGGTCACGCTGAATTGTTGCGCTTTCATGCCGTCTTCCACGAAGACCTTCGAATTGGGTTGGCAGAGATCATGGCCATCGAAGCTGCGCTCGATCGCCAATGCCTGGCATAATTTCGCTGGTCCGTCCGTGAGTCCGCGATCGGACGTCCGGTCCCTGCGCTGGCTCATGATAGGCCGGCCTTCCTGCGCGATGATGCCGCGAATCAATACCGCGGCGGGGAAGCCGTGCTTTTCACAGACGAAATTGAGCATCCAATGCATGCCGTAGGTGAAGTACACATAGCAATGTCCGGGTGGTCCCCACATGGTGGTGTTGCGCCTGGTTTTTCCCGCGCGTGCATGACAGCCGAGATCGTCCATGCCGATGTAGGCTTCGGTCTCGTTGATGATGCCTGAGAGGCGCACGTGGCGGTCTTCCAGCTTTACCAATCGTTTCCCGAGCAGCTCGCGTGCAACCGTGAGCGTCGGGCGATTGAAGAAAGTACGTGGCAATCTGCGATTCGCACGGGATTGTTTCATGGCTGTCCGCTGCATTCGGGCATCCATCGTGCTTGAAAGCCCCCTCGATTGGAAGGATCGGGAACGAATGGGTGAATCATTCCGTTGCGTGAAAACGGGAATCGAGTTCCACCATGCGCTTCAGCCCTTCCTCGAGCGATACGCGCGGTTTGTAGCCCAGTTTGCTGCGGGCGAGCCGAATGTCTGCGCACATACGCGAAGGACCTGGGCTCTGATCCTCTTTGTACATCCAGTCACCTTGCTTTCCGATAGTCTCGATGACGCGTTGTGCGATGCCGTTCATGCTCGTTTCGATTCCGCTGCCGATGTTGATCACCTGACGGTTGACGGTCTTCGCGGTCGCCGCTGCGACCATCGCTTCGACCACGTCATCGAGATAAACAAAATCGCGCGTCTGTTTGCCGTCTCCGTGGATGACCAACGTGCCGCCGTGAACGGTCTGGCGCAGGAAATGTGGGATGACAGGTGGGTGAGTAGCCGGCAGCGGCTGTCCCGGACCGTAGGCATTAAATACACGCAGGGCGACGGTTTCGATTCCCCAGAGAGAGCCGATCGTGCGGACGTAATGTTCGGCAGCCAATTTCGAGACAGCGTACGGCGAGCCCGGGTTCGGTGGATCGTTTTCCGAAAGGGGCTGGTGGTCGTGGTCGCCGTAAACCGAACCGGAAGAGATAAGAACGACGCGTTTGACACCGACGTCACGCATCGCCTCCATTACGCTCACCGTTCCGCCGACGTTCACGTTGTTGTACTCACGCGGATAAAGAATGGATTCGGAAATGGACACTCTGGCCGCGAGGTGATAAACGCAATCTACGCCTTGCAGCAAGGTCCACAACTTGGGCCGATCGCTGACGTCGCCGCGCGAGAAAAGCACGTTGGGATTGAGGCGATCGGGATCCCCAGCGGAGAGATCATCCAGACCACGCACTTCATGATCTTCGCGGGTAAGTCGATTCGCGAGAGCCGATCCGAGGAAGCCGGCAGCGCCGGTCACTAAAAAATTCATGATTTCACTGCGGGTTGAAACTCTTGCGTAGCGTTCAGGTCGCCGGATTATATCACATCGATATGAGGAATATTGACAGGCATGAATGCGCTGGTAAGATGCAATTATGTCTGTGGTGATTTTCCTGCGCAGCTTGAAAGGGTGGTTGGGGCGGCTTTTCGGGGTGCTCCTTATCTTCGCACTCGTCGCTGGCAGCACGCTTCAACCATTGAAGCCCAACGAGCGCGTACGCCAGTACACCCGCGAAATTGAATTCAATTTCGTTTCCTGGACGATCGATGCCTTGTTTGATAAGGCCGCGCAGTTTGGGGTTGGGGCGACGAATTATCTGCCAAACGGGGATACCACGACTATCGTACGCGAATACCTGGATCAGCTCGGCGAGGTGACGCAGCTTGAGTATCAGTTGGCGCTGCTTGCCTCCAATGAAAATCTCGCCGAACCGCAAGAGGACGCCGCGGAGTTAATCCGTGCTCGGGATGCCCTTCGTCAACGTCTGGATCAGCTGCAGCCTGTTGTCGAGGCGATCTTGCAAGAGCAGGTTGCCTTATCGATTGCCGAAGCGGGTATCGACCTGGGCGGCGTGCCATTTCCGCCAGTCGTCTTCCATTTTACACGGCCTCCGATGGCGCTCATCATTTCTCCGCGGGATGTCATTCGTCAGGATGCCGATATTTCGTTGGACCCTTCATTAACATTGGAAGATGTACTGGCGCTTGAAACCCAGGTTGAACGGGGGATGGATGTCTCTGCCTTGGTCGTACCCATTGGCGGAGTAGGCACGTATCCGACAATGATCAGCGAGAGCACATCGCTGGTATGGATTACGGACGTGATCGCACATGAGTGGGTGCACAACTATCTTACCCTCCATCCGCTTGGACTTCACTACTATTCAAGCCCCGAGTTGCGGACGATGAACGAAACCACTGCCAGCATCTTGGGCGGGGAGTTTGGGCTGCTGACCCTGGAGCGATACTACCCGGACCTCGTTCCACCACCCGTGGTCGAAACGAGACCGGAAACACCAGACGAAGAAAGCCCACCGGTTTTTGACTTTCGTGCAGAGATGCGCGAGACGCGTCTGGAAGTCGAAGCGCTCCTGTCGCAGGGCCGCATCGAGGATGCGGAGACCTACATGGAAGCGCGCCGCCAGTTCTTATGGGATAACGGATACCGCATCCGCCGTCTCAACCAGGCCTATTTTGCATTTTACGGCGCCTACGCCGACGAACCCGGCGGTGCGGCAGGGGACGATCCCGTTGGCGATGCCGTTCGTCGCTTGTGGCAACTCCTGGATTCGCCTTCCGAATTCCTGACGACCATGGCCTGGCTGAATGATTTTCAGGACCTTCAGGAAACGCTCGCGGCGCTGCCTCCGGCGCAGTGAGACGGAGTTCCAGATGGTTCTGCAAATCGACTCTGCTGCGTAGCTTCCCCCTTTAGATGGCTTCGAATCGAGTTAATGCTTGACAATCGGCTAAAAATATGCGAAATTAGTGACGAGTTCCGGTAACAATACCGGCACTGATACCGGAAAGCTGCGTGAGGTAGGGAATAGCGTACATGGGACGACAGCGAAAAACGGTCACCATTTACGATGTCGCCAAAGCAGCGGGAGTTTCCGTATCGACAGTTTCCCGAGTGTTGAACGATAAAGTTGATGTAGCCAGTGAAACACAGGAACGTGTCCTCGCTGTGATCGATCAATTAGAGTACACGTCCAATTTAGCTGCTCGCAGTATGCGCAGCAGAAAAAAGAACTTGATCGGACTAGTAGTGCCAGACATTGGTTCTCCTTATTCAATCGAAATCATGAAGGGGATCAATCGGGCGATTGCCGAATCACCGTTCGATTTGTTGGTTTACACCACAGGGGATGTGAAGAAAAGTGGTGCGGCTTCTCACGAGCAATACTACGTATCGCTACTTAATAATTCCATCACCGATGGCGCTATCGTAGTGGCTTCCGCAGCTTCGGGTTTCGTATCGGATGCGCCGATCGTCTCCGTCGATCCGCACGGGGACCCGATCGAAGGTAAGCCGAGTTATCCATTTGTGCAGGGAACGAATTATCAAGGCGCCATCGAGGCGATGGAATATCTTCTGCGTCTGGGGCACACACGCATCAGCTTCATCACTGGTAGGCCGGAAATCGGCAGCGGACAGCGCCGCTTGCGGGGTTACAAGGACGCACTTACCGATGCTGGAATTGAGGTCGACGAGCGGCTGATTGTTGCAGGTGACTTTACCACCGAGAGCGGCTACCAATGTGGTCTTGCCTTGCTAAAAATGGAGGATCCACCCACAGCGATTTTTGCGGCCAACGATCAATCGGCAATTGGTGTGTTTGAAGCCGCAGAAGAATTGGGCGTTCGCGTACCGGAAGATTGTTCCATCGTGGGCTTTGACAATATCTCGGAAGCGAAATATTTGGGACTAACGACGATCGATCAGTGCCTGGAAAAAATGGGCTACATTGCCGTTCAAATGTTGATCAATTTGATCGAATCCAAGTCACTCGAAGAATCGGTGTACAAGATGCCGACCAAGTTGGTCGAGCGCACTTCATGTCACTGTTTAGCTGTACCGGCATGATGGATGGCATGTGACCTTTATGTGAAATAATTTGCACAATGTACGAGTATAATTAGAATATTATCGGGAAGGAGGTGGTTACTCAGGAAAATGGCACGACCAGCAGGGTTTCACTACGATCCGCAACGGATCGGGGAAAACCTGCGGAAATCGTGGAGGATTCGAAAACTCCACAAAAGAAACGCATAACCAATAAGATCGTCCTTAGAGGAGAAGAAAAACATGCGTAAGTCAATTTTGTTGCTCATAAGCTTGCTGGTCATCGCAACGATGCTTCTGGCAGCTTGCGGCACCCCCACCACCGAAGCTCCAATGACGGAGCCAGAAGAGGAAGGCGGGGAAGCTGAAGAACCTGTGGAACCTGCCGAGCCAGGAAAGACCGTGCTGAACGTATGGTCATTCACCAACGAAATCCGGACCATGGCGATCGCGTTCGAGGGCAAGAACCCGGACGTGGATGTCGTCTACACCATGATCCCCATGACCAATGGTGAGTATCAGACGAAGCTGAAGGCAGCACTCGGGACGTCAGACATCCCCGACGTGGTTGCTTTGGAAGCCGCATTCGTGAAGGAATGGGTCGAGGCCGACTTCCTGGCTGATCTCGGCGACCTGCTTCCTGTGGCGGAAGAAGTGCGGACCTATCCGGCCGTTGTTGAGGTAGGAACCAATAATAGTGTTGCCAAGGGCTTTTCTTACCAGGCGACCCCAGGTGGTTTCTTCTACCGCCGCAGCATCGCTGAGGAATGCCTGGGCACGCAAGACCCCGCCGAAGTTCAGGCACTGGTCGCCGATATGGACAAGTTCGTCGAAGCCGCAGCCACGATCAAAGAGTGTTCCGGTGGAGACTACTACATGGTCGGCACCGCGGCCGCTCTGTTCAACCCCTTCCTGCAGAATCGTTCGCAGCCGTGGATCGTAGATGACACACTGGTCATCGATCCGATGGTTGTCGAATACATCAAGTTGGCCAAGCTCATGCGCGATGAAGGCTATGAGTCACAGGCCGGTCAATGGTCCGAGGGCTGGTTCGCTGGAATGAGCGACACCTTGGTGGACGCCGACGGCGTCGAGAAGAAAATCTTCAGCTACTTCCTCCCGACCTGGGGTCTGCCTTATGTGTTGATCCCGAACTCGGGCGACACTGGCGGCGACTGGGCATTGATCCCTGGCCCGATCCCCTACCAGTGGGGCGGCACCTGGGTAGGCGCCATGAAGAACAGCCCGAATCTCGATTTGGCCAAGGAATTCATCAAGTTCGTAGCACTGGATGAAGAAAACCTGACCAATTGGGCCACGGGTGTTTACACCAATGATTACCTGGCTGCCATCGATCCTGAAGTTCCTGAAGATCAAGCACAGCCTGGTGGCGACTTCGTTTCCAGCCAGGTCGTCGTCGAGAAGATCACGCCGGAATTCGACTCTGGCGCTATCTACGATTGGCTTGGCGGACAGAACATGTATCGCCAGTGGAACGAAGCAGCACCCAACGTAAGTGGTGCCTTGTTAACCGGTTCTGATGACGCCATTCAGCGCCCTCTTGAGAGCGCGCGAGATGAATATCTCAGTGGCAACATCACTATCGACGAGATGTGGGCGCAGTGGCTAGAGCAAGTCCGCAACCTGTTCCCCGACCTGATTATTCCTGACGCTCCATCAATGGATTAATCACGTACCAGTAAGTCTTGTGGGTCAGTGGGGGAACTCCCACTGACCCACATTATTTCTCGCTGCATCGTCCTTGTGAATTCGGACGATTTGGAATAGGTATTTGGAGGAATGGTTATGAGACTCCTCAAAATTCGACGAAACACCTACGGGTATTTCTTCATCACGCCTTTTATTATCGGCTTTCTCGTCTTTGGGTTGTATCCGTTGTACAACACCTTCGCGCTTAGTTTTACCAATACAACCTTGATGAATGCGAGTTCGGCCGAATATATCGGGCTGGATAATTTCAAGCGCTTGTTCGCCGACGATTTCTTCATGAAGGGCGTTACGAACACCTGGTTGCTCTGGATACTCAACTTCACCCCTCAGATCGGCATCGCCTTGTTGTTATCAGCTTGGTTCACCAATGCTCGGCTGAAGATCAAAGGTGTGGGCTTATGGCGAGCGTTGTTCTATTTGCCGAACTTGTTGATGCCTGCCACCATTGCGGCATTATTCTTCAGCTTGTTTCAATTTTACGGTCCCGTGAATCAAGCCATCGTCCAGCTCGGTATCGTGGATGAAGCCGTACACTTTCTGCAGAAAGTGTCGGTCGCCCGTATCTTGGTGATATTCATTCAGTGGTGGATGTGGTATGGGCAAACGACGATCATCATCATGGCGGGAATTGCTGCGATCCCCGTTCATCTGTACGAGGCGGCTATGGTCGATGGCGCAACGGGTCCGCAGATGTTCAGGCGCATCACGCTGCCCTTGTTGAAGCCAATTCTGATCTACGTCTTCGTAACGTCGCTTGTCGGCGGCATGCAGATGTTCGACATACCATTTCTCCTCACCGATCAGCGTGGCGGTCCCAGCAGCTCCATTATGACGAACAACATCCTCATGTACATGAAATTCTCGAGCAGCAAAGGCCACATCGGTGCAGCTTCATCGGTCGGCGTGCTGGTTTTTATCATGACGACTGTTGTTGCGCTTGGGATTTTCTTCGTCATGCGCGATAGAAATATTCCGTCGGAACGGAAGAAGAAAGAGAAGACGTTACGTCCATTGCGGACACAAATGGCTGAGTTAAAGGCACAGGAGTAAAGATGATGATTCGAACTTCCGCAAAGTCGCCTAGTAAATTGGGTTTACACCTGTCGCGCGGGTTTATTTACGCGTTGATAATATTCCTGCTGCTCATGACCTTTGTCCCCATTTGGATGTTGATGGTAAATGCTACCCGTTCCACAACTGAAATCCAACAAGGAATCAGTTTTTGGCCGAGTACACACTTGATTGAGAATTACCGCATTCTGGGAAGTAAGGGAATCAACATTTTCAAGGGTTTCTCCAACAGTATGTTCGTGTCGGTGACGACAACCCTCATCACCGTGTATTTTTCCTTCCTGACGGCGTACGCGCTGGTCGTGTACGAGTTCAAAGGCAAGAAGTTTTTCAACAACTTCATCATCGTGCTGGTATTGATCCCGACGCAGCTTTCGATTATCGGGTTCTATCAATACATGTCCAAACTGGGGCTTACCGATAATTACGCCTCTCTCATCTTACCAACAATCGCCAACGCGGGAGGCGTGTTCTTCGCCAAACAGTATTTCGAGTCGATGTTGATTCAGGATCTCATCGATGCAGCCCGTATCGATGGCGCCAGCGAAATTGGTATCTTTCACAAGATCATGATGCCGCTGGCGATTCCAGGCGCAGCTACTTTCGGCATCTTCGCCTTTGTGTTTGCCTGGAACAACTTCTTCAATGCGTTCATCCTGATCTCGTCTTTCGACAAATACACCTTACCGATGCTGGTGCAGACACTGCGTGGTGATGTGTATCGAACGGAATACGGGGCTATCTATGTCGGCCTTGCCATCACGATCGTTCCTATCCTTATCGTATACGCCCTTTTCTCGAGATATATCGTCAGCGGCATTGCCATGGGCGCGGTACGAGAATAAAACCATCATCACAGCGAGGTACCATGCGGTATGGCTATTTTGACGATGTTGAGCGTGAATATGTAATTGAAAAACCAGATACACCATTACCGTGGATCAATTATCTCGGTTCACAGGGATATTTTTGCCTCATTTCCAACACGGCAGGGGGCTATTCCTTTTACAAAGACGCGCGCTTGCGTCGTATAACCCGATATCGTTACAACAACGCGCCCCTGGATAGCAGCGGGCGCTACATTTACCTGCGGGATGATGGCGCCTCGCCTGCTCAGGCAGATGCCTTCTTCTGGTCGCCATCGTGGCAGCCGACGCGCACGCCGTTGGATACATACGAATGTCGCCATGGTATGGGCTACACGATTATTCGTTCTCAACTGGCTCGGATCGAAGCCTCCACGCGCTACTTCGTCCCCTTGGGAGAAAACCTCGAAATCTGGGAATTAACGCTCAGCAATCACCGGGAGAGCAAGGCACAGTTGTCCGTTTTTTCGTCCGTGGAGTTCAACTTGTGGGATGCCATGGAGGATGCTACCAATTTCCAGCGCAATTACAACATTGGTGAAGTGGAAGTGGTGGATGGCGTCATCTACCATAAATCGGAATATCGCGAACGGCGCAATCATTTTGCGTACCTGGCCTGCTCGGAACCCGTGGTCGGATTCGATACGCAGCGTCAAGCTTTTTTGGGTGCCTATCGTGGCTACGATTCACCGCTTGGCGTCGAATCCGGTCGATTATCCGACTCGATTGCGCACGGCTGGCAGCCCATAGGGGCGCAGCATGTCAAAATCGAACTCCAGCCCGGGGAACAGAAAACGATCATATTCTTGCTGGGATATCACGAGAATGCGGACGAGGCGAAGTTCGACCCGCCGGACTCGCAGACCATCAACAAGCGCCAGGTCTTGACGACCATCCAAAAGTATCTCCAGCCGAAGCAAGTCGAGACATCCTTTCAAGATTTGCGGGCGTTTTGGGATGACTTGTTAAATAAATTCCAGGTAACCACGCCGGATGAGCATACGAACCGCATGGTCAATATATGGAATGTCTACCAGGTGATGGCCACGTTCAATCTGTCGCGTTCGGCATCCTACTTCGAATCGGGAATCGGGCGCGGCATGGGCTTTCGCGACTCAAACCAGGATTTACTCGGTTTTATGCACTTGCTGCCGGAGCGCGCGCGTGAACGAATACTAGATTTAGCCGCCACGCAGATGTCCTCCGGAGGGGCATACCATCAATACCAACCCCTGACCAAACGAGGCAACAACGACATTGGCAGCAACTTCAATGATGATCCCCTGTGGTTGATCTTGTCAGTGGCTGCGTATCTCAAGGAGACGGGCGACTGGGGGATATTGGATGAGGCCGTGCCCTATGACAATCAACCTGGCACGGAGAAACCGTTGTACGACCATCTTCAGAGATCGATTCAATACACCCTCGATCGTCTCGGCCCACACGGGTTACCGCTCATCGGCCGCGCAGATTGGAACGACTGCTTGAATTTGAACTGCTTCTCTGAAACGCCGGGACAATCCTTCCAGACAACAACCAACAAGGAAGGTAAAGTGGCGGAGAGTGTTTTCATCGCCGGCTTATTCATCCTGGCCGCGCAGGAGATGGAGGCGATCGCAAATCATCGAAGCGAGACGAACGATGCGAAGACTTATACCAAGGCAGCGGAAAAGATGGCAGGCGTCGTCTGGTCCGCCGGCTGGGACGGAGCATGGTTCCGGCGCGCTTATGATGATATGGGTCGGGTGTTGGGATCGCAGGAAAACGATGAAGGCCGGATTTTCATCGAGCCGCAGGGAATCTGCGTGATGGCCGGCCTGGGTTTAGAAGACGGCCGTGCGCTGCAGGCATTGGATTCTGTCGCCGATCACCTCGTGACGCCGCATGGCATTGTGCTCCATCAGCCGGCTTTCACCAAGTACTATCTACATCTGGGTGAAATCTCATCCTATCCTCCGGGTTACAAAGAAAACGCCGGTATTTTTTGCCATTCAAATCCGTGGATCATGATCTCCGAAGCCATGGCGGGACGCGGGGATAAAGCACACGAATATTACCTGTTGATCAACCCCTCGGCACGGGAAGATATAAGCGATGTGCATAAGTGTGAACCTTATGTTTATGCCCAAATGATCGCGGGTAAGGATGCGCCCACGCACGGTGAGGCTAAAAACTCTTGGCTGACGGGCACGGCGGCATGGAATTATGTTGCCATCACGCAGTGGATTCTCGGTATTCGACCGATGTACGATGGTTTGGAAATTGCCCCGGTTCTGCCTTCCGATTGGGATGGATTCAAAGCCGTTCGATATTTCCGTGGTGTGCGTTACCGGATCACAGTCGAAAGACACGGGTCGGGCAACGCTGTACACCTCGAAGTTAATGGAAGTCCCGTAGATGGACGCATCGTTCCACTCCCCCAAGATGGAACCAGTGAAGTTGAGGTGTTGGTTCGCTTGGGATAAATCGGATGCCACCGACTAGGGATTTCACTTCTTTGTGTGGTTGGGTAAATCAGGTTTGTAACGTTCTAAGACGCTGCTGAGGTGTTCAATGGCATCAATCAAACAACGCATCGAAAAATTATTGACACAAATGAGTCTGGACGAAAAAATCTCCCAACTGGGTTCTTGTTGGATGTACGAACTGCAGACGAAGGGGAAGATCGACGAGAAGAAGGTTGCGGCTCGCCTCGGTAATGGTATCGGGCAGATCACTCGCGTCGCTGGCGCATCCACGTACGATCCCGTCTCTGCTGCCAGGGTCGTCAACCGGCTGCAAAAATATTTACTCGAGGAAACCCGCCTCGGTATCCCTGCGATCGTTCATGAGGAATGTTGTTCTGGTGCAATGGTGCTCGGCGGCAGCATGTATCCTCAAATGATCGGCTTGGCGTCGACTTTCCGCCCGGCGCTTGCGAAAGCTATGACCACGGCGATCCGCCAACAGCTACTTGCCATCGGCGCCAGGCATGCCCTCGCGCCTGTATTGGATATTGCCCGAGATTCACGCTGGGGTCGAGTGGAAGAGACTTTCGGCGAAGACCCTTTATTGGTCAGCCACTTTGGTTCTGCCTATATCGAGGGATTGCAAGGCGAGTCGCTTGCGGATGGCGTGATGGCTACCGGAAAACATTTTATTGGGCACAGCAACTCGCAAGGTGGTTTGAACTGTGCGCCGGTTCACATGGGCTATCAAGAAGTCTACGAAATGTTTTTACCGCCATTCCAGGCAGCAATCCGTGACGCTGGACTCGCCACTATTATGAACGCCTATCCCGAATTGGACGGCGTCGTCGTAGCAGCTTCTCGCCAGGTCCTGACCGACATGCTGCGGGGTGAATTGGGTTTTGATGGTTTACTCGTTTCGGATTACGAAGCGATTGCAATGATCCATAATTTTCACTTCGCAGCGGCAGATGAATCCACAGCCGCCAGCCTGGCGCTCGCGGCCGGCATCGACGTGGAGCTTCCCACAACCGTCTGCTATGGTGACCCGCTGAAATCGGCTCTCGACGAGGGCAAGATCACCATGGACATGATCGATCACTCGTTGAGTCGCCACCTGCAAAAGAAATTCGAACTCGGCCTGTTTGAAAATCCCTACGTGGACGAAGGTTCGGTACTCGATTTCTTCGAGACGGACGAAAACCGCAGTCTCGCTCGCCAGATTGCACACGAGAGTATGGTTTTATTGAAAAACGATGGCGTCTTGCCGCTAGAAAAGAAGACGAAATCGCTGGCTGTCATCGGGCCGAACGCCGATGAAGGCAGAAACCAGCTAGGCGACTACACCTACGCTGCGATGATGGAGATGATGGCGTTTATTCCGGTGGAAGATTCGTCATTCATTGACATGGATGAAGCGGAAATCGCCCGTCACGACATCCAAATCACCACCATCCTCGAGGGCATTCAAGCGGCGGTTTCTTCGAACACCGAAGTACGTTATGCACGAGGCTGTGACAACCTCGATCCCGATACTTCCGGCTTTGCGCAGGCGATCAAGATCGCACAGGAAGCCGACGTGGTCATTCTTGTACTCGGTGATCGTTCTGGCATGACACCGTTGTGCACATCCGGTGAGACGCGCGACAGCGCCGATTTATTGCTGCCGGGAGTCCAACAGGATCTCGCCGAGGCGATTCTAGATACCGCTAAAAAGGTCGTCGTGGTATTGGTTAATGGCCGTCCGTACGCCATACCCCAGATCGAGGAGCGTGCCCATGCCATCCTCGAAGCCTGGCTGCCTGGTGAAGAGGGTGGAACGGCGGTGGCTGACGTGCTCTTCGGGGAAGTCAATCCCGGTGGTAAGCTCCCGATAACCTTCCCTCGCTCGGTCGGACAGCTGCCTTTGTACTACAACCGCAAACCGTCGGGCACACGATCGCATTGGTATGGAGATTATGTTTCCGAGACGACAAATCCTTTGTTTCCCTTCGGACATGGGCTGAGCTATACGTCCTTTGCCTACAGCGAGCTGTCCATCTCGCAGGAGAAGGTGAAGGCGGGAGATGTGTCGGAGATATCTTTGCGCGTCAAGAATACGGGTCCGGTGGCGGGGGATGAAGTTGTTCAACTCTACGTTCACGACGAGTTTGCCAGCACGCCGCGACCGGTAAAAGAGCTCAAGGGATACGTGCGTCTGTCGCTGCATCCCGGGGAAGAAAGGACCGTTGTCTTCCGATTAATGGCCGATCAACTGGCGTTCTATGATAACGATTTAAAGCTGGTGCTCGAACCCGGCCCGGTACAGATTATGCTGGGGAGTTCTTCCGAGGACATCCGTTTGAACAGCCGCATTGAGATTGTGGGAAAGGACAGGACACCCGTAAAGCGGCGCGTGCTCCATTGCCCGGTCACTATCGAGTAGATTACCCAGGGATTTTCGATGTTACGGGATTATTGTATTCAGCAGAAAATTCGAACCGGAAACCGTTGACAGCTTCATCGTGCCAAGAATGTCGGCGATAGAGGAATTATTGAAACCGCAATAAATCTGGAATAAAGGAGATATCTCGATGAGTACATACAATCCGAAACCCGAAAATAAATTTACTTTTGGTTTGTGGACGGTAGGCAACATTGGACGTGATCCCTTTGGCGCACCGACACGCGAACAAAAATCACCGGTCGAACTGGTCCACCTGCTGGCCGAGGTCGGCGCCTACGGAGTCAATTTCCATGACAACGATCTGGTTCCCATCGATGCCACCCCGGCCGAGCGCGATCGCATCGTTGCCGATTTCAAAAAAGCCCTCGATGATACCGGCATCGTCGTGCCGATGGCCACGACGAATCTCTTTGGCGATCCGGTCTTCAAAGACGGTGCCTTCAGCTCGAACGATCCCAAGGTACGCGCATACGCCTTGCAAAAAACGATGAACGCAATCGACTTGGGCGTGGAACTTGGGGCGAAGTTCTACGTTTTTTGGGGTGGACGCGAAGGTACCGAGACGGACGCCGCCAAGGATCCTGTAACGGCGATCAAACGCACGCGGGAGGCGATGAACTTCCTCTGTGAATACGTATTGGATCAAAAATACGACCTCAAGTTCGCCCTGGAAGCCAAACCCAATGAACCGCGAGGGGATATCTATAACTCGACCACGGGTCACATGTTGGCTTTCATCGGAACATTGGATCATCCCGAAATGGTCGGGGTAAATCCGGAGGTGGCTCACGAACACATGGCCGGATTGAACTTCACCCACGGCGTGGCACAGGCCCTGGACTCGGGCAAGTTGTTCCACATCGACCTCAACGATCAAGCTTTCGGCCGATACGATCAGGATTTTCGCTTCGGTGCGGTCAATCTAAAGAGCGCTTTCTTCCTGGTCAAGCTGCTCGAGGATTACAGCTACGCCGGAAGCCGTCACTTCGATGCACACGCCTATCGGACGGAAGATTACGAAGGCGTCAAGGATTTCGCCCGGGGCTGCATGCGCACCTATCTGATCTTGAAAGAAAAGGCTGAAAAGTTCAATCAGGATAAAGAGATCCAGGATTTACTGGCGGAAATAAACCGTGACAGCGGTGAGATGAAGGCCATGACCGGCGCATATTCGGCCAAGAAAGCTGTCGATCTGAAAGCGTATGCATTTGATCGGCAAGCGTTGGGCGCACGCGGATTGCAGTACGAGCGTTTGGATCAACTCGTCGTCGATCTGCTCTTGGGTGTACGCTGATCGGACACGAAATAGAGAGTCTCCTCGAACGGCAGTCGGCGGGAGACGAATCATGCATTGGGGATTGAAGGCCGATCTCGGACGATGGGTGTATTATCGATTTGCATCGCATCGTGAAGGATTGTGATGCGTATCCTTAACGGCTCGCAACGCGGCGTGGTTTGTCCGCTGCGGCATGAAAATACGAGGATTTACGATGAAATATTTTATTGGAATTGACAGCTCGACAACAGCCACCAAAACCCTGTTGATGGACGAAGAAGGGCAGATCGTTGCGGTGGCTTCTTCCGAATACACCTATCAGGTGCCGCATCCGCTTTGGAGCGAGCAGGAAGCAGGATTGTGGTGGGATGCGACGGTCAAGAGCATCAGTACAGCGCTGCAGGAATCGGGGGTTAGCGGGGAGGCGGTGAAGGGGATCGGCCTCACAGGACAGATGCACGGTCTGGTTCTCTTGGACAAGAACGGAGATGTACTGCGTCCGGCGATTTTGTGGAATGATCAGCGGACCGGGGCGCAGTGCGATGAAATTCGTGCGCGGCTGGGCAAACAGAAGTTGATCGATATTACCGGCAATGATGCGTTGCCTGGATTTACCGCACCAAAGATCCTCTGGGTACAGGAAGAAGAACCGGAAATCTATGCGAAGGTCGCCAAGATTCTGCTGCCTAAAGACTACGTACGCTACAGATTGACAGGTGAATATGCCATCGATCGAGCCGGAGGCGCCGGTACTTTGTTGTTCGATATTCGCCAGCGGACTTGGTCCCCTGAGGTCGCGGACGCTCTGGGCATCGACCCCAAGTGGCTGCCTCCTACCTTCGAAGGCACGCAAATCACGGGGCGTATCTCCAAGGATGCGGCAGAAGCGACGGGCTTGAAAGAAGGAACTCCCGTGATGGCTGGCGGGGGCGATCAAGCTGCGGCCGCTGTCGGAACAGGCGCAGTGCTGGAAGGGATCATGTCGCTCAGTCTGGGCACCTCCGGGGTCGTGTTCGCCACAACGGATAAAGTCGTCATCGAAGCGGAAGGGCGTCTCCATTCGTTTTGCCACGCCGTGCCCGGGAAGTGGCACCTGATGGGTGTCATGCTGTCCGCAGCGGGAAGTTTACGCTGGCATCGGGACACCTTCGCGCCCGACCAGGATTTTGATACGTTCGTGAATTCCGCCGAGGACATCCCTGCCGGATCGGAGGGACTTATATTCTTGCCCTATCTGACGGGTGAGCGAACGCCGTATTCTGATCCCTTGGCCAGAGCTTCGTTCGTCGGACTGACCGTGCGGCATACGTTGCCTCACATGACGCGAGCGGTTTTGGAGGGTGTTTCTTTCGGGTTGCGCGATAGCCTGGAGCTGATGAAAGGTGCCGGTTTGGCGGACGTCAACCAGATTCGTGTGACCGGCGGCGGGGCGAAGAGCGCGCTCTGGCGTCAGATCCTTGCGGATGTACTTGGTGTCGAAATCGTGACGGTCAATTCGAGGGAGGGCGCGGCATACGGCGCCGCATTGATTGCCGCAACCGGAAGCGGAGTATTCAGCGATTTGGAAACGGCTTGCAAATCGGTGGTGCATGTCACGGGACAAACTGCGCCGACCGATGCGCAAGAAGTGTATGGCGCCTTGTATCCGATTTACCGGGATCTTTATCCTGCTTTGAAGCCCAGCTTCGATGCCCTGTCATCTTTCGATCAATGATCGCTGATTGTCCCGGCATCGTAGATCAGCCTCTTGCGTATCCCGGGGAGATGCACCGACCTCGATTGAACCTCTGATTCTTGTCTCGTCTGCACTGTGTCATTCGATCCCAGTATTGAGAAGGAACTAGGGGATGTAGATTCCGGGATCGATGCGCTTGCGTGCGGGTTCGTCCAGCGGATATAAATCCCGGTTCCAGCTCTTCCCCGAGATGTCCGGCATGAGAATGTACGGGGTTGGGTTTATTCTTTCGTCCTCGTATGGCGTATACTGATGAGGATGGACCTTTCGTATCCTGTTGGCTCTGCGCCGCTTCAACCTTTTCCTCTCGCAAGATTTCTACCTCCACTCGACGAGGGAAGTGTTTCCCGTGCGATAGAAGACCGTCAATGGGAAGGCCGATTGATCCTGGATCCTTTTGGCGTCTCCCCGCTTCTCGCCATAGAAGCAGCGCGAACAGGAAACGCCGTCGTGGCCGCGGTCAATAATCCGATCACGCGCTTCGTATTGGAACATTCTCTCGTTCCTTTTCGTTTGCATGAACTACAAGCCGCATTGGCGCGCCTGGCAGCGACCCCCAAGAATGGGGGGCGACTGGAATTGTTTTTACTCGATTTGTATCAGACGGAGTGCGCCAAGTGCGGCGCACCCGTGACCGCCGAGTATTTTGTTTGGGATCGAGAGTTGGATCAACCAACGCACAAAGTCTTCACCTGTGAAAGATGTAATTTTTCAGGTGAAAGCGCGACCAGCGCTGCGGATTGGGAGCGGGCGGAGGCCTTCACGCAGCACAGCCTACAGCATGCACTGGCTATGGAACAGGTAGCCTCCAAGGGAGATCCGGATCGGGAACATGCCAGAGCCGCCTTATCTGTCTACCCTGCACGAGCGTTGTATGCGCTCATCACCTTGATGACCAAGATCGCGCAGATATCCTGGGAGCCAAGATTGTACGAAGCGGCGCAGGCGCTGCTGCTCTCCGCCTTCGATGAAGCGAACGCCTTGTGGGGCTATCCGGAAGGTCGTTCGCGCCCGCGCCAGTTAAGCGCCTCCCCTCGCTACCGTGAAATCAACGTGTGGCGTGCTTTGGAAGCGGCAGTCCCTGGTTGGGCGATGGAAGACCCGGGAGTCAAATCCATGAAATGGACGGAAGGTCAGCTTCCGGATCCGGGAGTTGTAGCCGTCTTCCCCGGTCCGCTGCGCGACTTGATGGAGACTTTCCCCAGGGAAAGCGGTGCCAATGTGCTTACCGTACTGCCTCGCCCCAATCAGGCCTTTTGGACGTTGTGTGCATTGTGGGCGGCCTGGCTGTGGGGTCGTGAAACGGCCGCGCCCATACGCGTGGCGCTGCGGCGCAGACGCTACGATTGGGCCTGGCATGCCAGCGCGCTGCATACGGTTTTATCGAAGCTGCACACGTGGTACAAACAAGATCAGGATCTGCTGGCCTTCGTGCCGGAGGCGGAGCCTGGGTTTACTGCGGCGGCACTTGCCAGTCTGGATGGGGTGGGTTTCAAGCTCGAGGGGTGTGCGATCCGCGGCGACGAGGGGCAGGCTTTCTTCCAATGGAAGAAGTCAAAAACGGATCGGGGACAGATTGCTGACGAAAATCCGGCTTCGGTCATGATCGACGCAGCGAGAGAATTCCTGAATCAGCGGGGCGAGCCGGCGCCGTTTCCGTTGATGCACGCGGCCGTTTGGTGTCAGCTCGCCAGGGACCGCAGGCTGTCCCGGCTTTGGGAAAGCGAAGACGGGCATCCCTTGTCGATCGTCGCTGACGTCTTAGAGAAAGCCTTGACTGACACGCGCTACTTCCAACATCTCGGCAAGGGGTCGGAGCTCGAAAGCGGGCAGTATTGGCTGGTCGATGCTGGCGAGGCCGCAGCGCCCCTCGCAGACCGGGTTGAACAACTGGTGGTAGACATATTGAACACCCGGGAAGGAATTTCAGAACTCGAAATCGATCAGTGGGTGTGTGAGGCATCGCCGGGATTAATGACCCCGGATCGGAGGCTCGTTCGCGCTTGCATTCAATCCTATGCATTCGAGCAGGGTGATGGTGGATTGTGGTTCTTGCGGGCGGAAGATCGCCCCGATGCACGTCAGGTGGACAGCGAAGAAATGACTCGTCTGCTGGTGGAATTGGGGAGCAGGCTGGGTTTCTCTACGCAGCAAGATGATACGATAACCTGGATCGACGCACAGGGTGCACCCGTTTATAACTTCGTGGTCATGGCAACGGCCACCATCGGTACAGTGCTGCATGACTACGCTGAGCGCTCATATACTTTTGTGATGCCGGGTGGGCGAGCGTCATTGGTAACTGAAAAAGCGCGCAGAGATTATCAATTACGGGCGTGGCTCGAAGAGGGCTTGCGGGTGGTTAAATTCAGACACGTTCGCAGACTGGCGGGGGAAGCGACTCTGACCCAGGCGAACTTGCCGGAGCGTCTGGGGATCGACCCACCGGGTTATCACGATCCGCAGTTGCCGCTGCTGTAATAATTGCAATTTCGCAGGAGATGAATTCATGGGGCATGTTTTACGTGTTGTGCTGATTTGCATTGGATCCTACCTGCTGGGTTCGATCCCATTTGCAATCTTGATGACACACTGGCGAACCGGCATCGACGTACGCGACGTGGGTTCGGGACACGCAACGGCGACGAACACCATGCGCGCGGCGGGATGGATTGCCGGTATAGCCGTCATGCTGCTGGATGTTTCGAAGGGTTTCCTGGCTGTCTGGTTGACGAAGCGGTATACCGTATTTGGCTGGGAACCTGCCATCGCTGCTGGAATGGTGATCGTTGGACATTGCTGGCCGGTTTTTGTGGGATTTCGCGGGGGCATGGGTGTGGCCAGCGGTGCCGGCGCGCTGTTGGCTACGTGGCCGCTGGGATTGGTGCTGGCGATTGGATTGGGAGCTGCCAACCAATTACTGGCCAGGCATTCGGCGCGAGGCAATGCCCTGACCGGCTTGCTGATCGGACCGTTGTGGCTGATTTTTGACGCTGCGGGGTATGAGATCTTACTTGCAGTTGTTGTCGGATTGCTGCTGGCCTACCGAGCCCGTGTCGATTGGACGCGTGAGTATCGAGAGCTATGGTGGGATCGGGAGCAGTAGTTGTACTGTGATCAGGGAGTGGGGGTCGCCGTTGCGGTCGTTGTCTGGGTCGCCGTTGATGTTGACGCTGATGTCGATGTCGATGTTTGCGTGGAGGTGGGGGAATCCGTCGTGGTCGGGGTTGTGGTTTGAGTCGGCGTCGGCGTTGCTGACGGCGTAGTGGTTTCCGTTGGTGTGGGTGTAGCCGTCGGTGTAGGTTTGACGCGATCGATGGTGATGTGCAGGCGGATTTCAGCCACGCCGCCTTCGCTGCTGAAGACCCTCAAACGCAACGTGACAGTGCCGCTGTAAATATCGCCGAGATCAAGCTCCCCCAGTTTACCGGGATCCGGATGCTGGCTTTCGCCGCGTTCGATCCTCGTCCAGGCAACAGGATCCGAACGTGTGCCGAAATCCAGGACCCAGCGGTCGAAATCCGCTGTAGCGCCTGCGGAGCCGAAGACTTCCACCGTATCACCGGTTATCGTATTTCCTTCATCGGGCTGCGTGATGCGCAAGATGGGCCGCGGGCTGTCTTCGCGGCAGGAATCCTGGGGCACGAAATAGATTTCGTCTTCGTCGAAACCCATATCTTCGGCCCAGTCTTTTCCCTTAGAGTCATTCTTGATCCATTCTTGAGCCCAAGGATCGGATACGTTCAAGCCCATCTTTTCAACGGCGTAATCCGGGCACTCGGCGGACGCCAGCAAGAGTGAGTAACTATCGAGCCAGACCTCCCGCCAGAGATCCTGCTCCTTGGGAAGCGGGGGCTGATCCCAGGCGAAGTTCTCCGTGCGGTGCTTCGAGCACCATTTGGAGGGCAGCGTTCCCGAGATGGCACAGATGACGTAGTCTTCGATACCAGGCGGCATGATGAAAGGAGAGGGGTGATCCTGCGTGAGATCGTGAATGGCCACCTGCATGAACTCATTCCAGATCGGTGCGGCGCCGGTCAGCCCTGACGTGCCTTCCATGGGCGTGTAATCCGCATTGCCGACCCAGACTCCAATGGCGATGTCCGGTGTGAAACCCAGCGTCCAGTTGTCGCGGAAGTCGTTCGTCGTGCCTGTTTTGGCAGCGACTTGAAAGGGAAGATGGAGCAGCGAGTTTGGACCAAAAGCCGGCGTGCGAGCAGCGTTGTCGGATAAAATCGATGAGATCAGGTAGGCATGCTCCGGGCGAATGATTTGTTCTCCCTGCGGTGGTTGGTACTCATAGACGACCTCGCCGCTGGAATCCTCGATGCGTAGAATTCCGGTAGGCGGCACGCGAACGCCATAGTTAGCGAAAGTGGCGTATGCACTGGTGAGTTCCAGGAGCGTGACGTCACCCCCGCCCAAAGTCAGTGAGAGACCGTAATCGTCCCGGGTCAGTGTCGTTATCCCCAGGCGACGCGCAAACGCGATCAGACCCTCTTCTTCGGGCGTATCGGGATCGTCGTAGATGCCGACAAAATCCAGGGTTTTCACAGCAGGGACGTTGTAAGAATTCGCCAGGGCGGTGCGGGCGGTGACCGGACCGTGGAAGCGATCATCGTAGTTTATCGGTTCATAGGGCGGACGGGGATCATTCGGGTCGCCTGAGGGGGGAAACTCGGAGGGCACGTCCCAGATAAGCGTAGCCGGAGTCCATCCCTTCTCGAAGGCCGCGGTGTAGGTGAGTGGTTTTATCGATGAGCCGGGTTGGCGCGGCCGCACGGCCATGTTGATTTGGCCCTCGTTGGCCTGGTAATCCGCAGATCCGACCATGGCCATGATTTCGCCCGTGCTGGGTTCAATGGCTACCAACGCACCGTTCGTCACGTGGCGATCGGCAAGTGATTCCACCTGATCGAAGACGATCTGCTGGGCCTGTTCTTGAAGCCCCGGATCGAGCGTCGTATAGACCGAGAAGCCAGAACGGTAGATCGTTTGGGCGTCGTAAAGGCTTTCCAGCTCCGAACGAATGAAGCTCACCCAATGCGGAAAGCGGATGGTGATGTCCGGCGAATGGAATTCGTAATTGGTGATTTCCGCAGCGGCTCGACCGGCGTCTTCCGCGCTGACGCAAATCGGTTGGGGTGAGTTGCTCACATAAATACACCCCTGTTCCTCACTGGCTTCGACTATTAAAACCAGGACTTGCTGCTGTCGGTTTAGAGTCACTTCGCGATTGGTGAAAACGTCATAAACCGAAGGTGCCTGGACAAGACCGGCCAGGAACGATGCTTGTGTCAATGTGAGCTTATCGGCCGTGGTGTTGAAATAAGTCTCAGCCGCAGCTTCAACGCCGTAAGCCAGGTTGCCGAAGTAGGCTTGATTCAAATAAAGCTCGAGAATTTCTTCCTTGCTGTAGCGACGGGTGATCTCGGCGGCGAGCAAGATTTCACGAGTTTTCCTGCGTGCTGAGATTTGCGATCGTTCATCCGGCGTAAAGAGCAAGTTGCGAGCAATTTGCTGGGTTATCGTCGACGCGCCGGAGACAACCTCGCCCGATTGGTAGTTCTGGACGACTGCACGGATGATGCCCAGGGGATCAAAACCTGGGTTGCTGTAAAATTGCGAGTCTTCTGTGGCGATGATGGCTGAAACCATGAATGGCGATATGTCTTCGAGCGGCACGTAGGTGCGCCGTCCTGCTTGAGGATCGAGAATCTCGTACAGCAAGTTGCCTTCCCTGTCGAAGATCCTGGTGGTCTCAAATTGCGCCGCGTTGGCCTGCAGATCCTCGACGGAGGGAAGGGTCGCAGCGAGGGAATAATATTGGTAGAGGCCGAATGAAACGATGCCAATGGTTATCGCGATCAAAGCGAAGGCTGCGAATATGGTCATGCGCAGCAGACAGCCGCCACAGCCTGAGAAAACGCCCGGCGTCTTGGTCTCGCCGCCTGCATCCACGGGTTGGGATGAATCCGGGGGCGCAATAAATGCCGCGGAGCTGACGCTCGTCGCTTCGAGGTCGCGTTCTGGAACCCGCCGGGGAAGCCGGGATTCGTCTCCCGCTGCCGGTGGCGTTGGGCTCATGGACCGCATGTATGCGGATGGGTCTTCTGCAGCCGCCTGGAATTCCAGCTCGGGTTGGTCTGCTGAGTCTGGCGCGGAGTCGGATTCGAGTTGGATATCAAATTCATCGTCTGATTGCGGAGGACGCTGCGTCGGATCGGCGGTTTGTTGGATGGCTGCTTCCCCCTCATCTGACTCACCTTGCAGCAGCCTGCGTATGTGTTGATGGTGGTCAGCCTGTGGTTCGTCCACGCTCGAGTGGGGCAGACTGCCTTCATCGGCGGGTGTCCCAGCTCCTGCGTTTGCTCGATTCTCCGAGCCCTCGTCCTCACGAGGCTCGGGCTCTCCATCCTGATTGTGTGCCATTAGACGATTATAGCATGGGGGTTTTTAACATGTAATTTTGGATTCGCTGACCACAGTCGGCGAAAATTAATCCGCTGGGCGTGATTGGATCAATGCGATCCAACGTCCTTTCATTACCGTTTTATCATCCTGGTTTTTCACATCGACGCTAAGTTTGATCGATCCGCCGCCGAGCCGGGGCAGTTTCTTGGTTTCTTCCACTTCTAGAACGACGTAAACCGTGTCTCCAATAAAAACGGGCAAACTAAACTTCCAGGATTCGATTTCACGGAATGCCAGTACGGTGCCTTCCATCACGCCGGTACGAACCGCCAAGCCCGAAATAACCGCCATGATGAGCAAACCATGCGACACTCGCTGCCCGAAGGGAGTCGTCTTGGCGTATTCCGCGTCCGTGTGAATCAGATTCCAATCACCCGAGATTCCGGCGAAGTTGACGATATCCGCTTCGGTAATCGTGCGTGCCGGACTGACGACGCGTTGACCGATTTCGAATTCCTCGAAATAAAGACCTCTGCGCATGTTCTCCGTAGCTGTCATGATTTCCTCCTCGCCTTAGCGCACGATTGTAGCATGAAACGAACCAGAACAGAGGTACATGCTCCGCGTGCGCTAGAGCGGAAAATTCGCCTTCGATGGCCAACGGGCAGAATCTGGTGTCCGTTACATCATGAAGATCACCTGGGGGCGTAAAGAAAGACGGATAAGCGGTCCAAATCCGCAGGTCGAATATGCTTTACCTTTGTGCGCTCTCTTCTTACAATTCGTTTTATGCGTGAATGGTCGATCTCCCGCGAGGGACCCCTATCGTTGTGTATCGCTGCGGATGCTCGTCTGACGACGCCGGATTACCTGGACGATCAAATCTGGGAGTTGTCACTGGCCGGGGGTGATCCACCGGCGTTATCGATCCAGACCACATACGGACTGCGAGCTCGCAACATGCGGATTTTTCCCGGATTCGGCTGGGGAGAATCGGCGGTCGTGCACCCCGACCACTTTTTCGCACCTCCCGTCGTGCGTGCCTTCCTGCCAAATTACATCCGCATTTCCTGTTCGCCCTTCGAAGATGTAGAAGTGGAAGCCGAGTACTGGGTCGCCAACTCGAAATGCTTGGCTGGCCGCTTCACGTTATTCAATCGAGGTGTCGATGTTCGTCGGGCGGCGCTTCGGCTGCATGCCTTGCTTCAACCGGGTGAGAATCCTCAGGTGATGGATGAGCAGCAGATTCAAGGTGCGTCCGTGCTGTCGGGTCGGACGGCTTCAATCGAACCCCTGGTTTTCCTTTCAGGCGGAGCGGTCCGTGAACAGACGACATTTCCATCACTGATGGTCTCCGAACGACTCGCTCCTGGGGAGCAGAAGAGCTGGCTTTGGGTTCACGCGGCGTATGAGAGTCACGAACGGTCTTTTACCGCTGCGCGCGAACTGGCAGCGAGATCTTGGGACGCAGAAATCGCAAGACTGGAAATGGCTGCTGCATCCATCGTCGATATCGAAACGGGTGACGAGGACTGGGACGCTGCATTGGCGTTTGCGCAGAAAGATGCCTTGATGGGCTACGTCGGCCCAACTCGACGACTGCCGAATGCCTCCTTGGTTCTTACGCGTCAGCCGGATCGCGGATACTCGCCGCGCGGCGATGGATCGGATGTCCATGTGCAATGGGCGGGTGGATCTGTAGCACAGTCGTATCTCAATCTACTGCAAGTGTTGCCCATCGCACCGGAACTGGCAAAAGGGATCGTCAAGAATTTCATCGCCGCCGGGCGCGTGGAAGGGGGCATCGATTGGAGCCCCGGATTGGCGGGACAAAGGAACGGTATGCTGGCGATGCCGCTCTTGGCCTCGTTGGCCTGGAAGATCTTCTTGCACACAGACGACCGGGCTTTTCTGGAAGCGGTTTTCGTTCCCTTGCTGGCTTTTGTGGACGTATGGTTCGACTCGGAACACGATCGCGACGGCGACGGCCATCCGGAGTGGACCAACACGACACAGTCGGCGTTCGACGACATACCCTCGTTTGTCCGTTGGCGGCAGTGGGGTCAGGGTGTGGACATTTCCCTTGCGGAAACACCCGATCTGGCTTCCTATCTGTTCCGTGAGTGTCAAGCGCTGCGGGATATGGCCGAGATACTAGATCGGGGGGAACTCGTTCCCGAGATTGAAACACGTATGGCTTGCATCCGGGATTCGCTGGAGAACGCCTGGTCGGCGAAGGAATCCATTTATCATCATATGGATCGTGATCTGCACGTTTCACCGCGGGGTCTGCGCCTCGGAAGAAGGAAGGGGGCGTTTAATCTGCAGGTCGAACGTACATTCGACCCTGCAGTGCGCCTGCTCGTGCGATCGATCGGTGAAGAGGGATTGTCGCACGCCGTAAAGATATTCATCCACGGACAGGGGCGCCATGGTCGAAAACGGATCGAGAAGCTGAATGAACGAAATTTTCAATGGTTCTGGGAGTTTGGGACGGCGACCAGTGAGAAGCATTATACGGAAATCGAGCGCATCGAAGTCGCAGGACTGAGTAAAGAATTCGAAACCGAATTACGTGTGGTGGATTTCACCCGCCAGGATCAAACGCTGCTGCTGCCGATTTGGGCCGGCATTCCCAGCCCGGAACGTGCGGATCAATTGGTCCGCAAGACGTTGTTGGACGAAGGGCGGTTTTGGAGGCCGTTTGGTATTCCATCCTGTTCCGCAAAAGACAAGGCGTATCCGCAAGGACCGGCTGAAGGTGCTGGTGGCGTGTGGATGTTTTGGAATTCCCTGCTGGGAGAGGGCCTGGTCGAATATGGCTATCGGCGGGAAGCTGCTGTTCTGGTCGAGCGGTTGATGGCCAATGCCGTTCACAGCCTGAAGGTGGATAAAGCTTTCCGCGAATCGTATCACGCGGAGCAGGCGGCAGGTTTTGGAGAACGACACCATCAATGGGGATTGTTTCCCGTCAGTTTCTTCCTGGAAACACTGGGCGTTCGCTTGTTTTCACCCCAGAAAGTATGGCTGCACCCATCCAATCCGTTTCCCTGGCCGGTCGTCATTCGCTGGCGCGGGCTGAAATTGGAGTGTTTCGCGGCGCATACGCTGGTTACTTTTCCGAACGGTCAACGCGTAAAAATCGATGGGGATGAACCTCAATTCGTCGAGCAATGTTAGCCTTGCCCTTGCCGCCCTCAATCAGCGGTTATAATTGAACTGCCATTTGTATTCGCACAAGGATAAACGCTGCATTCATGGATACGAATCTCGAACTCGAATTGTTGATCTTGATGATTTTCCTGGTGGCGTCCATTGTGGCCATTGTTGGACGCCGCTTTCGTATCCCGTACACGGTGGGCTTGGTCATCGCTGGACTCGTCATCGGTTTGCGTTCGGATCTCTCGATTGAAATATCCCCACGAGTATTCCTTTCCCTCTTTTTGCCGCCATTGTTGTTCGAAGCGTCATTTCATGTGAATTTCGAGCGTTTGCGTCAAA
>CAYYVY010000039.1:0-30463 GCA_964475265.1 uncultured Anaerolineaceae bacterium
GTTGGTGGGTGTGTCGGTCGGCACCGGCGTATTGGTGGGTGTGTCGGTTGGAACCGGCGTGTTGGTCGGCGTGTCGGTCGGTACCGGCGTGTTCGTCGGTGTGTTCGTAGGCAGCGGTGTGTTCGTGGGTGTATTGGTCGGTACCGGTGTATCCGTGGGTGTATTGGTCGGTACCGGCGTGTTCGTCGGTGTGTCCGTTGGGACCGCTGTATCCGTGGGTGTATTTGTGGGCGTCTCTGTCGGTGTGTCGGTGGGCAGCGGCGTGTCCGTCGGCGTGTTGGTGGGCAGCGGCGTATTGGTGGGTGTGTCGGTGGGCAGCGGCGTATTCGTCGGCGTGTCGGTGGGTGTATTGGTGGGTGTCGAAGTGGCAGTGGCTGTTGCCGTAGGCGTCGCCGTAGCGGTTGGTTCCGGAGACGCTTCCGGTTTTTCGCCGTGGGCGAATGCGTCGAACTCATCGTTTGTGTCAGATGGGTCCTGAATGAGATTCGTAGCCTGGGAATAAAAAGCGACCACCATGCCATTGGAACTGATCGAGGGCAGGTAGCTGGAATTATCGGCTTCCACACCGTCGCTGTCGACGCTGACGCGTACAGTGAGACCTAGTCGGTCGCGCACAAACACATCGGTGGATCCATTCGTATCGTCTGCAACCAAATTGCTAGCGCTGGAGCGGAACGCGATGAAACGGCCGTTTACCCCGAGCGAAGCGTCGTAACTTGCGCCGTTACTTTCCAGACCATCACTGTCGACACTGACGCGTTCTGTGATGCCACTCTGTCGATCGTGCAGGAAAATATCCGGCCAGTAATTGGTGTCGCCTGAAACCAGATTCGTCGCAGTCGATCGGAAAGCAACGAAGCGTCCGTCGTCGCTGATGTCGGGTCCGTAGCAGGAGAAATTAGCTTCATCCCCGTCCGTTGAGACGCTTACACGTTCTGTGATGCCCAGTGCTCGATCTCGAACGAAGATGTCTTGACGTCCCAGCGTATCGTCCGTGACCAGGTTGCTGGCGTTGGAGGCGAAGGCAATTAAGTTGCCGTCTGCGCTGATAACCGGCGTGTCACTTGAGCCGTTGGCCCATTCGGTTGGAATCTGGGCTACGGAGATCAATTCAACTGCATCGAGTTCTCGATCGTAGAGGAATATATCAGCCACGCCGTTAGAGTCCCCGGCCACCAAGTTGGTCGCTTCCGAGGCGAAAACAACGAAGCGGCCGTCGGCGCTTATGCTGGGTGAGCTGGATGCAGCGTTGGCTTGTACGCCGCTGGCATTCACACTCACGCGTTCCGTCGTTCCATCGATGCGGTCATGCACGAAGATATCGGTGACACCGTTGCTGTCGCCTGCGACCAGGTTGTCGGCATTGGAGTAAAAGGCGACGTAACGTCCGTCATCGCTGATGTAAGGAGAATTGCTTTCCGCGTTGGCCTCAACGCCGGAGGTTGACACGCTGACGCGCACAGTTGTCCCCTCAACCCAGTCGTGCACGAAGACGTCTTTGAACTCGTTGGTGTCGTTGAGTACCAAATCCGCTGCATCAGATGAGAAGGCGATATAGCGGCCATCTTGGCTGACGCTGGGGTCCGAACTGGGGCCGAACACCTCGGCGCCGTCCGAATCGATACTCACCCGCTCGGTGACGACCGGGTTTGCAAGCACGGCGTCAGCCAGAAGCAAACCTGCAGCCACGAGAAGCGGAGCAAGGCCGATCGCGAGCTTAGATGAAGTTGATGTTTGGGAGGTCAAGTCTAGCGTTCTCCGTATTTCAGGATTTTCATCGTTGCGATTTACAGTCGCGCGTCGTCACTCGCCTGTGGATCAGTGGTGCAACGATTGCCTCCCTTTGGCAACGCTTGCTTCAGTCCTCCAGAAGCCCCCGACACTCCAATAACGATTCTCGCAGAGATGGACGGCAATATCTCGCCTCCCATCTGCGAGGTCCGGAGTATCTGTTTTTATACCAATACAAGAGAACTTACACCAATATACCACAAAAGACGCACCTTTTTTATAGCACTCTACGGCCCGCAGAGATATAGTGATACAGTCCTACTCCTTTGATTCCTGATATTAAATGTAAGAACAACGCAACGAATTTTTCTCTTTTACCCCTTTACTGTGCCAGCGGGAGCGGTCAGAAAATTCCGTGGCGATCTTGTGTTCATCGTCAAGATCGTTCGGACGTGGTCGATGTAAGGATGACAAACGTAACCTTGTGGATTCTTGGAGAAAACAGCTATATTGAGGGTCAGCACCGATCTTGTTTGCCGCGAAATCGGGCGATCCGCCCATGTCCGGCTCGAGAGCAGGTGCGGCTTGTGTCTATGCGTTGGTCTGGATTCCCGTTTGGCTGTATTATAGGGGTCCGCAGGATAGGAACGAATGGCGTACCTAATCGGTAAGATCCTCGGAAAATACGAGATCGTCAAGAAAGTTGGCCGCGGCGGTATGGCTTCCGTGTTTCAGGCTGTCGACGTGACCAACGAGCGCGTCGTTGCCATCAAAGTGATCTCCCCTGGTTTGGCAGACGAAGAGGGTTTTCTGGCGCGATTTCGGCGTGAGGCCAGGGTTCTCATGGGCTTGCGGCATCCGAACATCCTGCCGATTCTCGATTTTGGTGAGCAAGACGATTTGGCTTATATCGTCATGCCGTACATGAAAGTGGGTACGCTTCGCGAGCGCTTGCTGGAGCGTCCACTCAGCCCTGAAGAAGGCGCCGCTACCATTAATCAAATCGCCAGCGCGCTGCAATATGCACACGAGGCGGGTATCGTGCATCGTGACGTTAAGCCCTCCAACATCCTGATCGACGAAAAAGGTAACGCCTGGCTTTCCGACTTCGGCACGGCGCAGGTTTCGGAAGCGACGATGACCCTGACGGGTTCGGGTTTGATCGGCACACCGACGTACATGGCCCCCGAACAAGCACGCGGCGAGAAGGTGAGTCATCTTGCCGACCAGTACGCATTAGGCGTGATCCTGTATCAGGTTTGTACGGGCCGGCTTCCCTATGAAGCGGATACCCCGCTGGCCATCGCCTTGATGCATGCACACGAGCCCTTGCCCCAACCTCGTTTGGTGAACGCAAATTTGCCGGCGAAAGTCGAGCAGGTCATTGTTAAGGCGATGGCCAAAGATCCCAAGGAACGCTACGCCTCCATTGCGAAGATGAACGAGGCTTTTCAGAAGACGATGCGGGATGTTTACGACCCAGAATCCGGCCGGTTGAAGCCGGGCGCCAAATCGCCGCCGCCTACGGCGGAGGACTTTATCGTGCCGCCCGACGATGGCGGCCGCGTCTCGAAAATCGCCAGGCGCATTCCCATGCCGGCGATGCTCCTGTTTTTAATCCCGCTGCTTGTGGGAAGCCTGTACGCCGCTTCGCGCATCGTGGACAACATGCTTGGCGGCGGAGACCCGGGTGCGGCGGCCGCTGCGGTTCCCACCTCGGATGCCCAGGCGACGATCGATGCCCTTTCAACGGCGGTCGCCATCCGCTCCGGCCTGGAAGATCTTTCCGGTGAGCAGATCGAGACTGCGGTGGCAGGCACCATGCAGGCGCTGGAGACTGCAGCCTTTGGCTCCGTCAACAAAACCCTGGCCGCTGCCGGGGAGAACACGCTGACCCCCGTTCCGACCGATACGCCGGTGCCACCAACCGAGACGCTCACGCGCACGCCAACCTTGACGCTTACCAATGCAGCGACGTCTACCATCACGCGCACGCCCACGATCACGCTTACGCCGACGATCACCCAGACGCGGACCATTACGCCCACGCTCACGCTGACGACCACGCTCACGCCCCCACCAACGGCGACGCCGACGATCACGCAGACCATTACAGTGACGCGCACGCCGACACCCGACCCGTGTGATGGATTGAGTTTGACTGGGCCAACGGTCTCTGCTTTAGAAAGGGACGCTCGCTGGATTATCCAGAATGGTACAGGATCTGCCGTCACGCTGAATTCGTGGAGTCTCAGTTGGACTGGTGGAGTTCCGCTAAACATCGTTAGACTTGCTGGAAACGTGATTTGGTTTGACGAACAATTTTCACCCGAATCGGATTCTCCCAATGCAGGCATTCCTACTGGGTCAGTGGCACTCCGTTTTATTTTTGGTGAGCCGCCCGATAGTGGAGGCTATAACCTGGAACTCGATTTCAACAACGGCTGTTCGCTTTCGGACTGACGGTCGAACGCGTAAGCAAATCAAATAATTACAGCGAGGCGGAACTCTGCCTCGCTGTTTTTGTAATCCCTCAGCTAGACGCTGGTTGCGGATATCCATCCGTAACCGATGTTGGGCAGATGTATATCTGCCAATCTTCCAGCATGAGACCGCATCCATAGCCTGTAGGTTGGGTTGAGGGAACCGAAACCCAACCTCTCACCTACGTCGTGCCCGGGTTAACGCACAGGACTTGACCAAAACGAAGGGATGAAAACCCGCAGGGTGGAGTGGAAAGCGGGAAGTACTTTACGCTGCGTTTCGTGATCTACTCCAATAATTATCGGGTCCCTTTCTTCACTCTGTTTCTGATTCCGGCATGCACACCTGCGGATAAATATCCGCGGACTACGGGCGAGGGATACACATCCCTCACCAGCGATATGTTGGTGTCGTCCTTATTAAACAGCCCCTGTTTGCGTTAATCTTCAACTTAATCAGGATTCCACCCGCACTCAGATAGGTTCGAGGTGCGCTTCCACCCAGGCGTCGAAAGCTCGCATGAGGGCAAGTGTCTTTGAGCCGGGTTCGCCGGCGCCAACCTGCTTTCCATTGATGCGCACGATCGGCGTTATGCCGCGGCTGCTGCTGCTGCGAAATGCTTCCTGCAAATCGGGGATTTCGTTCTCGTGGATGGGACGAAGTTCAACCGCCAGGATTTCCGGGGCGACGCTGAGCACGATCTGGCGCGAGATTCCAAAGAGGATGTCTTCCTTCGCTGTGCGTAAAACGCCATCTATCACCCCATAAAAGTTGCTGCTGAACCCCTCGCTGATCGTCCCGTCGGCCGAGAGCCGCAGGCCTTCAACAACACCTGGCTGAAGCTGCCCGCGTGCTTGGTTTCGAACGGCTACCCATTCGGTGCGCTTGGCGCGGGGATTCTCGCGCGGTACGTAGAGCG
The DNA here is from genome assembly GCA_964475265.1 of uncultured Anaerolineaceae bacterium. Classification (GTDB taxonomy): domain Bacteria; phylum Chloroflexota; class Anaerolineae; order Anaerolineales; family E44-bin32; genus WVZH01. The sequence goes on from CAYYVY010000039.1 coordinate 5,135, forward strand.
TGCTGACCGCCACGCCCTGGTGTTGGCTGGCTATGACGTCCAGATCCAAGGGTTCCAGGGCGATGATGACCTGATCTGGTTGGATGCGGGGAATCGTCAAGCGGAATCTTGCTTCCTCGAAGCCTGCGCGTTGGATGAGTTCGCGCAGGATTCGGCGTATGCCTTGCCGATCGAGGTCGAGGGGAATTTCTTCCAGGTGCGCCGATTCCTCCAGGCGATTGAAGTGTGCCTCCAGCAAAACGGCTTGATCGCCGTGGTAGGTGCGGGCAACGGTGTAGATTCCGCTTGGCTCGAGCTTGGCCAGCGAGGACATGTCCTCGACTTGATAGGGGGCGGGCTTGAACTCTCCTGACCGGACGTAAATACCGACGGGGATGGGCATGCGTGTAGGTTCTCCTCTGCTCGATACAGCAAACAACGATAACACACTCTCCGGCACTTTGCAGGGCTGCGGTTCTTCTCGATCGTGCGGCATGATTTTCAGTCATGCTTTGAATCCACCCACAATAATCATTGATCTCCATATTTCGGTGTCACCTCATATCCGGTTTATATGCAGCAAGTCGCTTGTATGAGGGAATGTATCAGCATACGGGGTCTGTTTGATGTATGCTTTGGGAGAGCGAAAGTGCCGGATGATCGTCGCCCAGTCCTTGTAGGAGGTGGAGATGCCAGGCAAGCGTGATTGGAAGTGGATTTGGCGTTCGCAAGGCTCGAAGGCTTTTCACCAAGAGGCGCGAACGGTTTCGAATTATTCCTGGTTCGATTTTCTGCATGGGTATGTCTACGGACGTTGGCCCTATCTCTACATCGCGGCCGGCCGCGGCGAGCATTGGCTTTCGGGAGTGGTGAAACTTGTGGCGAAGATCGTGGCATGGTTTCGGCCGAGCACCGAGTCTGATGTGGAAGAAAACACGTTCGCGGACACGTACCACGGCAAGGTTGTAACCCCGCGAGCCGCTCGCCAGTTGGTCACGGTACAGGAGGATGTCAATCTCGGGGATCTCGAACAGATCATACCTTACAAGATGGCGCGCGACATCGTTCTCAAAAATCCCGACCACATCGTGGTGCTGGATTGCGCCTGCCGTTCGAGCAAGCCTGGTCCTTGCCAGCCGTTGGACGTGTGTATGGTGATCGGTGAACCCTTTGCCAGCTTCGTGATCGATCATCATCCAAGCCGTGCACACTGGATCACCCAGGCGCAGGCGGAAAAAATACTCGAAGAGGAGCACAAACGCGGGCACGTACATCATGCTTTCTTCAAGGATGCTATGTTCGGCCGCTTTTATGCGATTTGCAACTGCTGTTCTTGCTGCTGCGCGGCGATGGACTCCTTCCGGCGAGGATCGGGAATGTTGGCCAGCTCCGGTTATATTGCCCGTGTTGATCCGGACGAATGCATTGCATGTGGCGACTGCAGCGAAGCTTGCCCGTTTGAAGCCATCGAAACTGATGGGGATTCGGTGATTGTGGACGAGGCCGCATGTATGGGTTGCGGCGTGTGTGTTTCGGTTTGCCAACCGCAGGCGCTTACTCTGGCGTTGGACACGACCAAGAGTCCACCGCTGGAGATTCGAGAGCTCATCGAGCAAGCAGGCGGTTAATCATCGATTAGATCGTTTATCACCAACTCGTGTACGCCGCGGTTTAATTTGCTCAGGCACCTTGCGCAGGATGAGCAAACTGACGATCGACAACACTGCAGCGCTGATAAAGAGTACGTTGTAGCCGAGATACTCGCCGGGGCGCCAATTGTTGACCGCGTCGATCGGAGGTCCCAGCAAGCGGCTCATGGCGCCGGCGCCGGCCGTGGCGAGATTGGTCAGGCCGAGGAATTTTCCGCCCTCTCCCAGGGGAGCCAGGTCGTTGGCCAACGCCCAGTTTGCGCTTAAGAACACACCGATGCCTGCGCCGACGATGCCTCCGACGATCAACACGCTGCTCGGTTGTCTGGCGAGGGTCAGTAAAATACTCCCCACACATACGGTTACGGCGGCCAACACGTGCATCGGTTTACGGCCGATGCGATCTGCGATTTGACCGGCGACGATGGAGAAAACCATCAGCGCTAGGACGATGGCGAACAGCACATACCCCGTGAATTCGACCGGGTCTTCGACCTGCAGGACGTCGCGGATGAAATATTGGGCGAAGACTTGTATGCCGTACACACCGGAAAGGAAGAGGAAGCGTACGAGGAGCAGGCGCCAATAGCCGCTGTGTTGTTTTCGATCGATTCGCAGCGAGCTGCGAAGTCCGGTGAGGAGGGGCTCGTCGTTTTTCTCCGCTGCGGTGCTCCCCTCACGAACGCCGAAAATCGTGATTGCTGCTCCGAGCGTTAGGGCGAGTGCAATCCCGAGGAAAGCCGGCAGCGGCTTTTCAGCTGTAAAAATGAAACCCACGACGAGGGAAGAAACGGCTACGCCGCCCATGTCGAATATGTTCTTGATCCCGCTAGCCAGGCCCATTCTTTCGGAGGGAACCTTGTCGTGCATCAAACCCTGCGCCGGACCGTGAGCAATATTGGAGGTGATTTGCAAACCGGCGTATCCTACAGCCAGCAGCGGAATGCCGCCGGCGAAAGCCATTATTGCCAGGAACAGCATGTCGCTTAACGTGCCGAAAGCGATCGCCGGACGTCGTCTGCCGAAGCGCGATGACCAGCGGTCGCTGGCGGCACCTGCCAGCGGTTGCACGATGGCGGCAATGATCAGTCCAGTAAAGGTGAGCAGACCGAGCGTTGTGTTTTTTCGTTCATCCGCCACGTACTGCAATATCAGCGCCGGTAAGATGAGCGTGTGCAGGCTGTTCCACATAAAAGCCAGGCCGAACCAATAGGTGTTCAGTTTGATCAATTCGAACAAGGAACTTTTTCGCATAAAGATCTCTTTTCAAGCATAGGATCCGCGCACTTGGAAGGGCAAACAGGCGGCAATGGCGTGCATCACGAAATCAGCCATCTGCCGCTCGCGCACTTTGGAATCGCTGGCGGGCAATGGCAGCTGCTGCGCAGCGCCTATTGAAAGGCAAAGCCGCTGCTTTTCCTCGAAAACTCCGATGGGAAGAAGCCGAAAGCTGCGTTTCGCCAGCAGCGCCACGAAGCGACCCATTCCCGGTGGAGGTGGCTGTAAATCCCCGAAAAACGAATCAGCGCCCTCGGGAGACAGGCCGATAACAGGGTGCGCGTTTGTTTCGACGAAGCGCAGAACGGCGCGTACGGACCGCGCCCGCTGCCCGATGTCTTGCGGATGCGGCGGCATGGGTGGCATGCGCGTGAATCCGTAGACGTGCGCAACCCGCCGCAGGAACCAACGCGAAAGGGGTGTGATCGTTCTGCTGCGCAGCGGGTCGTTGTAGCGCCAGGCGGCAGTGATGATCCAATGCATCTCGTGTGGGACGACGCTCGCGATTCCCAAGGGAATCCACCAGGCACCGAAGCCGGGCCGGCCGTAGTGGTTGCAAACGATGAGCCAGGGTTTCGCGTCAAAATCCGGCAGCGATCCATGAACTTGGATTGGGGTTTTCAGGCGGGAGGTCATCACGCACGCGTCGCTTCGAAAACTGCGGCGTCGGCCGCCGATAATACCTGCCAGGATTGCCAACGAGCTGCGGTTGATGAATGGATATTTCGGCCGGGTAGCAGGCATGCGGGTAGTATATTCACCTTTGTGCGTCTTGTATAGCGCCGCCGATTTTGTACTTGTCGGTTGTGGTATCATCGAGCGGTCAGGGAGCAGGATTATCACCGTCAGGCGTGGGTCAGATCCAACGCAACGCCGGGCGGTATAAAATGCCTGCAGCTTGGATATATTGCTGCTGAGGGACAAGTATGACGGAATTGATCTCAAACCCACAAAACTGGATTGCGCTGCTCACACTGACCGCGCTGGAGATCGTACTGGGCATCGATAACATCATCTTCATTACCATCCTCTCCGGTAAGTTGCCGCGGGATCAGCAAACGCGCGGTCGCACGGTCGGATTGGCGATGGCCATGGTCAGTCGTATTCTCTTGCTTTTCTCGATCACCTGGCTGACGCGTCTCACGACGCCCCTGTTTGAAGTGCTTGGCCTGACTGTTTCAGGCCGAGGCATAATCTTGATCGTCGGCGGCCTGTTTCTTTTAGGAAAGAGTACTTTCGAGATTCACGACAAGCTCGAAATGCCCTCGGGACACACCGAGGTAAAAGCGGCAACATCCTTCGTCGGCGTCGTTTTTCAGATCATGCTGCTCGATGTCGTTTTTTCGCTGGACTCCGTGATCACCGCCGTGGGAATCGGCAACGAGCTGGCCGTGATGGTGGCGGCCGTCGTTGCCGCCGTCGGAGTGATGATGTTCGCTGCCGGACCGATCGGCGACTTCGTTAACCTCCATCCAACATTGAAGATCCTGGCCCTCAGCTTCCTGCTGTTGATCGGCGTTTCGCTGGTGGCGGAAGGTATGGAATTTCACATCCCCAAGGGGTACATCTACTTCGCCATGGCGTTTTCGTTCTTCGTTGAAATGCTCAACCTGCGCCTGCACCCCAAGGAGCGCGATCCGCTGAAATTGCATACGGCCTACGCGGCGGAAAACGGGGGTAATTCGCAACAGGTTTCGAAATAATCAAGTGTGCGAGAAGCAGATGTAATTAACGCAAATCCACGAGCGGGGCAATGCGCGCGATGGTGCGCTCGACGAACCTATCCGCATTCACACGGAGTTCGATCGCACCTTGTGGACAAATCTCGATACAACGACCGCAACCCCGGCAAGATTCCGTAATCACCGCCCGATCGTCGACCCATCGAATCGCATCCACGAAGCAGGTATCCAAACAGCTGCCGCAGCCAATGCACAGCTCTCCGACCGAGACTGTGACTCCGGGCATGCGGCTGACCTTGGCGCCGATTTCCGCATTTACATGGGGTAATACCCGCCACACGCAGCAGCAGGGACAGCAGTTGCAAACGGTCAGCAGGCGGCGACCCGGTCCGACCCCGAGCCAGACGGTATCCAGTTTGTTCCTTCCAATCAGATGGACCAGACCTGCCTCCCGGCAGCGTGCAACGTGCTGGCTGGCTTCGGACTTCGTCACCCTGCGGCCGAGTTTGGGGTTGATATCGAGGGCCGCTTCACCGAGGAAAAGGCATCCCAGGTCCGTAGGGTAATCCTTGCAACCTGCCGCCGCTCGGCATATACAACTGTGCATGATCCAATGGACCTCGGCGTGTTCGATAAAATGCTCCACCACCTGGGAGGGCACGACCATATCGCTATGCTTTGGAATGGCTTCATTTACTTGTATCGTCCGGCTGGAGGGGAGATAGATCATGTCGTCGCCGAGGAAGAGTGTGCGATCGACAAGCGAGCCCAGGTACGGCAAGCGCGTGGCGCGGGCAAGCAGATAGCGACTGGGAAATATTCTTTTTACGATTTCCGTGAACCACAACGGTCGGCTCATCTTGAATCCAGGGTTGCACAACGCGGGAGGCTTATTCGTTGTCGGTCGCTTCGGGGGTTAAAACCACTTCAGCGGGAGTCGCCTCACCCTCCTCCACAGGTGGCTCCGCTTGTTCCGGAACCATACTCAAGCCGAGGAAGATAAATTCGAAGCGGGTGGGCGTTGGTTCCACCAGCTCGATAAAATCCAGCCTGGGGCTGAGTTCCAAGAATTCGTCGGGCAGCAGCGGGAAGTTGCTCGGATCGAGTGTTATGGCGCGCCCGGCGATGGGGTTGTCATTCTCATCATAAACATTGACGTAGAACAGGCCAAAAGCCTCGTTCAAGCCGCGGTTTTCGATCATTAAATCTTGCGCGTTGGGATCGGCGTCGATCTCTTCCGTCGCTTTGGCTTCCTGCTCCCCTTCCCCTGACCCCTCCACCGTATCCACAAGCACCACATACGGGTCGAAGGCCACTTCATGCTGCTGCAGTGGTTGACACTCGCTGGGATAGCGTAGGGTCAATTCGGTGGTCACACCGCTTTGTTCTTCTTCGGGCGAGATGTTCTCCGAGATGATAATCTGTTTCCCCGGTGGGAGCAGGGAGAATTCACGGTAGAGCGCTTCGAGATCGCTTTCGGTTTGCATGCAGAATTTGTATTCCGAAACTCCGATCGAGTTCCCGGCTTGATCGCGTTTTACCAGTTCCCAGGCGAGAGGCAGGGCGACATCGTGAGGATTGTAGATCTTCCAGACATCTCTGTACTTCCCGATGCCGCCTTCCGGCGGTTCCCATTCCTCCTGACGCATACCGTCGATGCGCATGATCTCGACATTATCGAGTTCGAGTTTCCCACCGTAATCTCCGGTGACGTATTGATAGAACGTGAAGCGGGTTACCTGGAGCGCATTGGCGCCGAGACCGAGTTCGTGATTGGGTACGATGGTCTCCTCCAGGAGAAGCGGTGATGAGATGCCGGTGGCAGGGTTCGTGATCGTCAGCCGGAAACGGACAGGATGCGCGCGTTGGAAGCCGGTACGCAGGTTCACAATGGCATCGAACCAAAATTCCTCGCTATTTTCGCTGGCGTAGGCGTAGGTATTGAAGCTGTCGACGCTGATCAGGTCCCAGACGTTTTCAAACAGCGCCGGATCCCCTTCTTTGATGAAAATCCGCCCGGTGAATTCGAACTGCAGCAAGGGCAGGTCGACAGGAACAGTCGGCGTGGGTGTTAATTCGGGATTTGGGGTTGGCGTCGTGGGCGCGTAGGCGCCCAAACCAAAGAAGTGGTTGATGAAATCGAAGGCGTTCACACCGAGGTAAACGCCTCCCACGAGAATGGCGATCACCATCACCGTTCGAAAGGTCATCATGAAATAGCGTCTGAAGGGAATCTTGGTCAGCGGTGAAATGACTTTTTTAGCCGCAGCGGGATCGAAGCTGCCGATGGTGGACTTTGTTTTAGCCACGATTTGGTCGAAATCTTCACGGCGTGCTTGCTGGGCATAGGCACGGTCCAGGGCACGAATCGCCGTTTCGTTGTACGGGTTGATTTCGAGTACGCGCTCGTAGCAAATGATCGCATGCTCGCGTTTCTGTGCGAATTTTGCGAATAGCAAAAGGATCTCTTCGTTGTTGGGATCGTGGCGGGCTGCTTGGCGCAGAATACTGCGGGCGCGTGAATAATCGCCGCGTGAAGCGGCTGCCTTCGCTTGCTGGATGGCGGTTAGCGATTGTCGATCCATGGCCAAGCTTGCTCTCCACGAAACGCGGGCGCGTTTAAGCGTTCCCCGTTTCGCGGCTCATCCTACGCGCATGATAACCGCAAGATTTTGTTTGGACTATCGTCCTTTGGGGCTATTGACACCCCGTACTGGGGCGAAGACCCTAGCTGGTGCGTTGGGTCGTTGTTGATCTCCACCCTCCAGGGCACTATTTTATCAGGAATTGGGGAGATTTTAGTATATTTCCGGTACGGCCCAGATAGGTTGAAAGTGGGTTGATAAGGTTATACCGACGTATCAGGCAGCGGAACAAGCAGATCGAAGCATTCAACTGTACGATCTACCGCCGGGATTGTCAATCTACTCGCTTCTCCCGTCCGGCCGAAAAACCTGCACCTGTTTGAAAGGCTTGACCTGTTCCCCAACTTTTACTTTGAGGACGTTGCCGGAGACGTGCATCAGCGTGTCGCCATAGTCGTCGTCGATACCCATGGCGGCCATGCAGGGAAAATGATGATGCAGCAGGCCGGCTTTCTCCTCGGCTTCGTCGGCGGAGGCTCCCACCAGACTCTGCGCGGCGAAGCGGGCGCAGCCGCATACTGCATCGCGTACGACTTCAGCTGCCGTGATGGTCCGTGTTATCGGGTCGAGCGTGAGATTCAATTCGGGCTGTCCGAAATGGCGCGCGAATTCAGAAATCAGCGGGTGCTCGTAGGTTATTCGGGATCCACGTGCCACACTGTAGTCGTTTTCGGTTAGCGTACACAATGGTTTGGGCGTGACGCAGACAACGTCCATGTCTTTCAACCAGCCGCGCAGCTGGCGTGCCAGGCCGCGCGGCAGCCAGGCTTCGTCATCGACTGCAGCGATGACCGCTTGTGCACCGCTCATGCGGGCGATCTCGGGCAGCAGTTCCGCCACACCACGATGCTCGGCGAAGGAGAGAATCAGATCCGTGGCCGGAAAATGATCGGGCAGATGGTCTTCCGGATCGTCAATCACCGGTGGAAGCACAGGCGGCGCTTGCCATTCCTCAAAGCGCCATTGGGGAGGACCGAACTCGCAGAGATTATTGACGTGCCGTCGGCCGTATTCCCCCGAGATAATGGCGAGTATGCGCATTTGCCTTCTCTCCTCTTGCAATGCCTGCATTGAGGTTTAAGTCGAATTATTGTATCTTATTCGTCAGAATTGTACAGCCGGAATATCAGCATCTGCGATCCTGTATTGCGGCATGTACGTTTGTTATAATTTGCAGAACCTATTCCGAGTTGGTCGATTTCCGCTCGGAAGGAATGTCCCGCAGATCCTATAAGCGCAGATGTGGTTGTTGAAATGAATGAACCGATTAGTGACGATCCATGAATTCGCATCCCCGTTATAATGTCTCCGACCGCCCGAAGCAATTCAAATGCTTACGCTCTATTGTCTCCGTGTATTGCGGCTTTGTTGCACACGATGGTGAGGTGTGTTTGTGCGTGAATTAGCGACGCTGGTCGCTTTTTTCGTACGCCAAGAAGATGCTGCCGAGGCACTGCAAGAATTGCGGCGGCGGGATTTCAATCGGACGGTGTTAGTCCAGAAGACCGCCGAGGGCGAGATAAATCGGCGCGGCTACGCTCGTCGTACCTGGACGCTGCTCGGGCTCCTCGGCGGGAGCTTCCTGGGTTTGTTAGCAAGCTTCCTTTTCAACGATCTGGCACGCAACCCCCTAAATATCTCACCTTACCTCGCTGGTGGCATTCTGGTGCTGCTATTTGGCGCTTTGGGTGCCTTGATCGCCCGTTGGCTGGACCCGGGAGTGGAAAGCGAACTGCGGGAACGCTGCACTCGATGGCTGGTCACGGACGAGTCGCTGATCCTAATGCGGGCGGCGCCCGAATCGTTGGCTTGGGCGATTCCGATACTGCGCAGCGTGGGGGAGATGCAACCCGCGATCTTCGCCCTGGAGACCAGTACTTTAGTTCGGTCCGGGGAGTTCCCTGCGGTGGTTCCACTCTCGCCGGCGCAGATTCAAGATCACGCCAGACGGTTAGCGGCCACACATACGCTGGGTGAGCCGTCACGAGGCCGCGGGGCAGCCCTCTTGGCGCGCATCATTCAATCCGGTCAGACATTGCAACAAGTGTGTGATGACCTGGCGCAGTACGAGCAACTCGAACAAAGCATCACCGCTTCCGCCGAGTGGCTGTTAGACAACGCATACATCGTACAGAGTCACATCCGTGACGTGGGTCTTAACTTACCGCGGCGCTTCTACGAGGAGCTTCCGATACTAAGCAGCGGTCCACAACGAGGCGACCCACGAGTCTACGGATTGGCCAGCGACCTGGTGCTGCACACGGATGCCCATCTGGACCGTAATAATATTGGAGATTTCCTGCAAGCCTACCAGTCCGTTTCCCCGCTTGGTATTGGAGAACTGTGGGCGCTGCCGATGATGCTGCGCATCACCATCATCGACCGTTTACGTGAACTGTCGTTGCAGGTGCTGCGTCGCTTCCATGAGGCGGTGCATGCCGATTTTTGGGCCAACCGCTTGCTCACCACCGCTCGCCGCGATGCCAGCCAGCTTTTTAACGTACTCGCCGAGCTGGCAAAAGACCAACCCGGGCCGAGTGCATTTTTCGCCACGCAGTTGATCGGCCATCTCTACGACGAACAAGCGGCACTCGTGCCGGTACGAAGCTGGTTGGAGCGCAGTCTGCTGGCCGAGTTGGGCGAGATCAATCATCGCGAACAGGCCCGTCAGGCGGCGATGCAGATTTCAATCGGCAATGCCATAACCAGCCTGCGCCAGCTTTCGCTTCTGGATTGGCGTGAAATTTTCGAGCGCCACAGCCGAACGGAAGAAATTCTTCACCGCGACCCCGCCGGTGTGTACCCACACATGGATTTCGAGACGCGTGATCGCTACCGCCGCGCAGTCGAGCAAATCGCCCGGGGGGCGAAAATCCCCGAAACCGAAGTCGCAGAGCTGGCAATCGAAGCGGCTTCGAATAAGATCGAGACGGACGCTGCGGATTTCCGGCGGAACCATGTGGGCACTTACCTCATCGGTTCTGGGCGAAAGAAATTCGTGCGTGAGTTGGGTGGGCGCGAGAAACTGGGCTGGCGGTTTCTGCAATGGATAAAGCGCAAGCACACGATTCTATACCTGGGTGCGATCGGGCTGGCCAGCGTCATGCTGGTGGGAATTGCATTGGGATTGGGCTACCTGGCCGGGGAGCGCAGCGGGTGGTTGGTTCTCAGCGGCTTGTTAAGCACGCTGCCCGCCAGCCAGCTGGCGATCCAGATCGTGAATTATTGGGTCACACGGCTGCTCAGGCCAATCGCGCTGCCGAAAATGTCTTTCGAAGCGGAAGGCATTCCGGATGAATTCCGTACGCTCGCGGTCGTGCCTTTGCTTTGGGTGGACGAAAGCACGATCGACGAAGAGATCGAAAAACTCGAAATTCGCTATCTCGCCAATCCTCAGCCGAACCTGTCGTTCGGGCTTTTCGGGGATTTCATGGATGCCGAAGAGCCAACGACGGCGAATGATGACGTTTTGCTTGAGCGAGCCGTAGCGGGAATCGAAGCGTTGAACCGGCGCTATGGCTCGGGCCGCTTCTTCCTTTTTCATCGCCAGCGGTCCTGGTGTGAAACGGAAGGTAAATTCATCGGCAAAGAACGCAAACGCGGAAAGCTGGAGCTGCTCAACCGACTGATCGATGGCGAGACGCTGGAGGAAGACATCGTACGCGTCGGCCAGGCGGAGGCACTGACCAACGTGCGTTTCGTGATCACCCTGGATAGCGATACACAGCTTCCGCGGGACAGCGCCCGTCGTTTGATCGAAACCATCGCCCATCCGCTCAATCGGCCAACTGTCGTTGCCGAGCACCCCCTACAGGTCGACGGATACGGCATCATCCAGCCTCGAATCAGCACGGCGCTGCCCAGCGCTACGGCTACAGTCTTCACGCGTCTCTTCACCGATCCAATCGGGACCGATCCGTATACCAAGGCGGTTTCGGATGTCTACCAGGATCTTGCCTCCGAAGGCTCCTACGTCGGAAAGGCGATTTACGATCCACGCTTCTTCAATCGCATTATGAAAAACCGTTTTCCCGAAGAGCGCATACTCAGCCATGATCTAATTGAAGGCGCATACGTTCGTGTGGGCTATGCGAGTGACATTGAGCTGTTCGATGATTTTCCCAGTGATTACATCAGCTACGCTCGCCGCCAACATCGCTGGATCCGGGGGGACTGGCAAATTGCGGATTGGATCATGCCCCGGGTGCCCTCCGCCGGTGGCGAGCACGTACCCAATCCCCTATCGATGCTCAACCACTGGAAAGTGTTCGACAATCTTCGCCGCAGCCTGGTGCCGGTGTCGTTAATGCTTTACCTGCTGGTCACATGGCTGCTTTCGCCGGCATTGGGCGCCGTGTCCAGCTTGCTCGTGGGCGGCTTGATGCTGTTTCAGCCCCTGGTGCAGCAGGTGACCTGGGCTACAACGTCGCCAGGCTCCACAAATTTCACCCTGCCGGAAGTGTGGCACGGCATTCAGCGTTCAGTGGTTGAGGCGGCTTTGATCCCCCATCAAGCTGGTGTGGCGTTGGATGCTATTTTCAGGGTTTGGTACCGTCGGCTTGTGAGTCATCGCTGTTTCCTGGAATGGACGACGGCACAGATAACGGATTGGCGCACGACCGATCAGGCACGTTCCTATTCCATTACATTGAGCATCATTAGCGTGTTTTCCACCGCGGTCGGTGTCCTGCTATGGCAGATCCGGCCGACAAGTCTGTATGCCGCGATACCTTTCCTGGTGCTTTGGTTCGTCAGTCCTTGGGTCGTTTGGCGGCTGAATCAAGGACCGGATCGGGAAACAACGCAGCAGCAGGTTTCGCGGCGAACACGCCGCAGATTACGTAGGTGGGCCCGCCGCACCTGGGCGTTCTTCGAAGATTTTGTCACTGAGGAGACGAATTGGCTGCCACCTGATAACTTCCAGGTCTCCCATCAGAATCAGGTTGCCAAACGCACGAGCCCGACCAACATTGGGCTGTGGATGCTTTCGGTCTTGGGCGCTTACGATTGCGGCTATCTCAATGTGGATGGCGTGATCGGGCAGCTCAACGCTGCAATGAAGACCCTGGATCAACTTGAGAAGTACGAAGGTCATCTATTGAATTGGTACGACATCGAAACACTGGAACCGTTGGAACCGCGCTATGTTTCGACGGTTGATAGCGGAAATTTGTTGGGCTGTTTATGGACGCTTGAGGTTGGAATCCGAGAATTGGTAGAAGCGCCCCTGCTCGATCCTGTGATCCTGCGCGGCGCGTGGGACACGCTCGATATTCTGAAGGGGGTGTTAAAAACCACGCGGCCGGATGACCCCCATATGCAGACTTTCAACAAACTGGCGCAGACACTTGAGTCCACGCCGGAAAATCTTGAAGAACTCGTGCGCAACATCCGCCATGCCAGTGGCCTGTCGATTGCATTGTCCTATGGACTGCGCCGCAGCGCCGGAGCCGGTGACGAAGCGGCATACTGGGTGGCAAAATTGGAGCGGCAGATTTCCGAGTGGATTAACACCCTGGATCGCTACATGAAATGGGCCGAGATCTTGACGACGGAAGCGGAGGAAGCGCTTGCGCCGTTGGGTATTGAAACGCTGGACGCCCGGCGACTTGCGCTGCGTGAGGCTCCCTCGCTGCAGGATTTAGCAGCCGGACGTGTGGCCGTGATGCAAGCCATCGAAGCTTCGATTCGTTCCAATGGATCGCTGCCGCCATCGCTCACGGATTGGATCGAACGTTTACGTGATGCCTTCTCTGAGGCGCGTTGGTTCGCGGGAGAAATTCTGGGGCAGGCTGAAGAACTGCTCGATGCCGTTCGAGAATTGGCCGACGGCATGAATATGCGCTTCTTGTACGACCCGGATCGCCGCCTTTTTACCATCGGCTACAACGTCAGCAACCAGCGTATTGATGGTTCTTACTACGATCTGTTGGCCAGTGAATCGCGTTTGGGAAGCTTCGTCGCCATCGCCCGCGGGGATGTTCCCGGCGAGCATTGGCTGGCGCTCAATCGGCTCTACGGCTCCGCCGGAAATCATAGACTGCTGCTCAGTTGGACCGGAACGATGTTCGAGTATCTGATGCCCCTGCTTCTGCAGCGCACGTACAGTAATTCACTGCTCGACCTCGCCACGCACGAGGCCGTGGAGCTGCAGCGCCAGTATGCGGATCAACGCAACGTCCCCTGGGGGATCTCCGAATCCGCCTACGGCGACCTCGATGTCAACAAGACCTACCAATACAAGGCTTTCGGTGTGCCGGGCCTGGGTTTGAAACGCGGTTTAGAGGAAGACCTGGTCGTCGCGCCCTACGCCTCCATGCTGGCTTTGATGGTGGAGCCGAATCAAGCCGCGCAGAATCTACGCCGTCTGGCAAGCGAAGGACTGCAGAGCCGATACGGGTTTTATGAAGCGATCGATTACACCCGCCAACGCAGGCGCGAGGGTGAGCGCGGAATCCTGGTGCGGGTATACATGGCACACCACCAGGCGATGGGTTTTCTGGCCATGGTGAATTTGCTGCACAATAACAGCATGCAGCGGCGCTTCCATGCGGATCGCCGCGTGCAGGCTACCGAACCGCTGCTCTACGAGCGCATCCCCGTCTCGCCACCGGTTTACGACGTCTCCACTCGCGAACGCCCGACGAGGCGTGTGACGGCGGTCGAATTGGCGCCTTCTGTGAGTAAATTCGACACCGCTCAAACCTCAACCCCGAGGACCCATCTGCTGTCCAACGGCAGCATGGGCGTGATGGTCACCAACGCCGGCGGTGGTTACAGCCAATGGCGGGATTTCGAACTCACTCGCTGGCGAGCAGATACCACGCGCGATTCGTGGGGAAGCTTCTGCTATCTTCGCGATGCCGACAGCGGGCGCATCTGGTCCAGCACCTATCAGCCGCTCGGCGAGGAGCCGGATGACTACTCCGTCAACATGGCGATCGATCGCGCCGAGTTCAGGCGTAAGGATTACGGCATCGACACGGAAACCGAGATCGTCGTTTCGCCGGAGGACGACGTCGAAATCCGGCGCATGACCTTTATCAACCGCTCGAATCGCGCCCGGCGGATCGAGATCACCAGTTACATCGAATTGTCGATGTCGCCGCATGATGCCGATCGACAGCATCCTGCGTTTAACAAAATGTTCATTCAGACGGAGACGCTGCCACAGGTCGATGCACTGCTCGCTTTCCGTCGGCTGCGGGATCCTGACGAAACGCCGATATACGTCGCCCACCGCCTCACATTTGAAAATGGGGAATCGAGCGCGATGCAGTTCGAAACCGATCGTCGGCGATTCATCGGCCGCGGACGTTCAGCAGCAAATCCAATCGCATTGGAAGGCAATCTGAGCAATAGTAAAGGTTTCGTACTCGACCCCATCCTGAGTGTCCGTAAGACGGTGATGCTACGACCTCGACAACGCCTATCCGTTTCAATGGTACTGGCGGCAGCAGACCAGCGCGATCAAGTCGTGCGTTTGATGGAAAAGTACAGCGATCCTCGCGCCATCACACGCAGCCTGGAACTGGCCTGGGTGCACGCCCAACTCGAACTTCGTCTACTGCGCATTCAGCCGGACGATGCCCGCCGCTTCCAGCAGTTGGCCAGCGCTATGCTATTTCCTGACGCTTGGCTGCGACCACCGCCCGAACGATTGGAACAAAATCGTTTGGGGCAGTCGGGCTTGTGGCCATACGGCATCTCGGGAGATCTTCCCATCGCTGTGGTGAGTATCGGCGAAGCACGCGATTTGAGTATGGTGCGTCAAATGCTGCAGGCGCATACTTTCTGGCGCCAACATGGATTGAAAACCGATCTGATCATTCTCAACGAAGAAGCCAGCAGCTACGAACAACCTCTGAACGAGCGATTGCAGAATTTGATCGAGTCGATCTCGATCTATACCGCCGTCGATCAGCCCGGTGGGGTTTACTTGCGGAGTGTGGACCAAATTCCGCAAGAACATCTCACCTTGATGCTTTCCGCCGCCAGAGTAGCCTTGGTGGCAGCACGCGGACCGCTTTCGCAGCAGCTCGGCGTTTCACGCGACGCGCCGGATTTGCCGGCCCAATTGGTTCCGCGGAAAATCCAGGAAGAACCCTCGACTCCCCTACCTTTTATGGAACTGCCGTACTTCAACGGTTTGGGTGGGTTCACGCCCGATGGTCGTGAGTATGCCGTTTATCTGGGTCCGGAGGATAACACGCCTACGCCGTGGGTGAACGTGATGGCCAACCCGGAGTTTGGCGCCTTGATATCCGAAAGCGGTTCGGGTTTCGTCTGGTACGGCGACAGTCAGCAGAACCGCTTGATCGGCTGGTCTAACGATTCCGTTTGCGATCCCGCCTCGGACGCAATCTACATCCGGGACGAGGAAAGCGGTGCCTTCTGGTCGCCGACTCCAAGACCGATTCGCGAATTGGATGCTTACCGCGCCCGCCACGGCGCAGGATACAGCGTGTTCGAACACAACAGCCATGCCATCGAGCAAGAGTTGCTCACCTTTGTGCCCATGAACGACGAAGGCGGCGAACCGGTACGCATCCAGCGCTTGCGCTTGCACAACGATTCGACTCAGACCCGGCGTCTCAGCGTGACCTTCTATGCCGATTGGGTTCTCGGTGAGGTGCGTGAAGAGAATCAAATGCACGTTATCACCAAATGGGACGAAGATATCAAGGCGTTGATGGCTTACAACCGTTACCACCCGGACTATGCTGAGCGTGTGGCATTCGCCGCCTCGAGTCCGGCAGCCGAGGACTATAGCGCCGATCGCACGGCATTCGTGGGTCGCAATCAAAGCCTCTCCGATCCGGCCGCGATGCACCAGTTGCGGTTGTCGCAGCGGGTGGGCGCGGGTTTGGATCCCTGCGCCGCGATTCGTGTCACTATTGAATTGGAACCCGACCAGCGTGACGAGGTCATCGTGATGCTGGGTTCGGCGGCCTCGCGCGAGGACGCTGTTCGTATCATCCGCCATTTCCGTGAGGACACGCTTGTTGATGAAGTCCTGCATGAGACCAGCGGTTGGTGGGACAGATTTTTGAGTCGCGTGCAGGTTAAACATCCGGATCTTTCCGTGGAATTCTTGCTCAACCGCTGGCTACTGTATCAAACGTTGAGCTGCAGAATCTGGGCTCGTTCGGCGTTCTACCAATCCGGTGGCGCATTTGGATTTCGCGATCAGTTACAAGACGTGATGGCTTTGCTCTACGCCGCTCCGCAATTCGCGCGCGAGCACATTCTACGCGCGGCAAGGCATCAATTTCGGGCAGGAGACGTTCAACATTGGTGGCATCCTGCAAGTGGTGCGGGCGTACGCACGCGCATCTCGGACGATCTGCTCTGGCTGCCCTATGTCGTCAGCCACTACGTCCGCGTCACTGGGGATTACGACATCCTCGAGGAGCAGCTGCCCTTCCTGGAAGGTCGAGAACTGCAGGATGACGAGAAAGAAATCTACCTCGTTCCGGAGGTGAGTTCGGAACTTGCATCGCTCTACGAGCACTGCCGTCGTGCGATCGAGCGCGGCACCACAAGCGGACCGTGTGGATTGCCGTTGATCGGAACCGGGGATTGGAATGATGGCTTGAACCGGATGGGTGCAGAAGGCAAGGGCGAGAGTGTATGGCTGGCCTGGTTCCTGATCGACGTTCTGCATGGTTTTGCGGATTTGGCGGATGAAAGCGGCCGCCAGGATGATGCGGCGGATTTCCGCCAGCGCGCCAGCAAACTGGCTGAGCGAGTCGAGAAAGAAGCCTGGGACGGCGCCTGGTACAAGCGGGCGACGTTCGACGACGGTACACCCCTTGGTTCGGCGAGAAACGTCGAAGCACGTATTGATTCTCTGCCGCAGTCCTGGGCGTGGATCAGTGGAGCCGCAAACCAGGATCGAGCGCGCACTGCACTTGAGTCAGCGTGGGAGCAGTTGGTGCACGAGCAGGATCGTTTGGTTTTATTGTTTACACCGCCATTTGATAAATCGACGTTGAATCCAGGTTACATCGAAGCATACCCACCCGGTGTGCGCGAGAACGGGGGCCAGTATACGCATGCCGCCCTGTGGTTGGCGATTGCATACGCGCGCATGGGCGACGGAGAACGGGCGACACAGCTATTGCGCATGTTGAATCCAATCGAACACTCGCGCGAACCGCAGGATGTTGATCGTTATGCGGTCGAGCCGTACGCGGTTGCGGCGGATGTCTATAACCTCGCCGGTAAGGTAGGGCAAGGGGGTTGGACGTGGTACACCGGATCAGCCGGCTGGATGTACCGGGCCTGGATCGAAGAGATTTTAGGTCTGAAAGTTCGCGGGGATGTGTTGCATGTGGATCCCATCATTCCTGCGGTATGGGATGATTTCAACATCCGCTATTCGTTCCGCGATGCGGTATACGAGTTAAAGGTTGAAAATCCGGATCACGTCAGCCGGGGAGTGGCATGGATTGAGATGGATGGCAGGCGGTTAGAGCGGCTTGTGCTGCCCCTGGATGGCAACGCCGTGAAACATAAAGTCGTCGTGCGGATGGGGAGGCAAGAGGCCACAGATTCAAAAGCGCAAGAGGACTCGACGGAAACGGTTGAGGCGGGGGAGGATTAGCCGCACTCCGAAACACTGAACCCTGCAAGAGCTCTTTTCTTACTCTTCTTCAAATTCCTGCTTCGTGATGAATTCTCCCCCCGTAATTTGCTTATCGATCAGTTGACGCCGGAGATCGAAGGTGAGCGTGGCTTCGATGGGTTGGAAACACAATTCACTTCCGATGAGCGTTTTGCGAGTATAGTAGACATCCTCGCCATTGCTCTCTCCATAGCGTACAGTCAGGTCTGTCATTATATCGATGCGCGTCTTCAATTTCTCCCCGCAGCGATTACAACGAACATAGATCCAAAGACCTCGGTCACCGGCGGAACTTAAAAATAAGCTGCCGATCTTCTTCAGGAGATTCATGACGGCGTCCACCCCTTTCCGTAGGGATCGGTCTATACCTAATCATATCGCATCTTTGCCGGCTGCAAGGCGAAAGCTCAGCGCGTCCATCGATATAAAAATATAAAGCACTCGCTGCGCTGGCAGATGAGTGCTTTTCGGGAAGCAGGCTCCTCGGGTAGGACTCGAACCTACAACCTAGCGGTTAACAGCCGCCCGCTCTGCCGATTGAGCTACCGAGGAAAGCAGGGGGGATTATAACCGTCCCGCACTCGCGGCGTCAAGGAATCGCATCTTGTTGACGTGCGGTCGTTGTTTGTTCCGCGGGACATTCTGGGTTGTCTCGAAGAGATTCCGCTATAATGGCTGCATGTCGATGTCGAGCGAGAGGGAACCGGTCCAGTCAGTACGGGCATACATTCCTCGAATGTTCGCGGTATTGATCGCACTCATTGTATTCGCAATCTGGCTCTTATCTACGCCGGATGGTTTGCTGGGTAAAGCGGATGCCGTCGGATACGCGTTGTGCCATCGCATCGACCTGCGCTCTTTCCAACTCGGTACGCGACAATTACCGCTTTGCGCTCGCTGCTCCGGCATGTATCTCGGGGTACTGCTCGGACTCGGATTTTACATCACCCGGCGCTCGAAAGCGGTTCGTTATCCCAATCGAGCTGTTTCTGCAGTCCTCATATTCTTCGCCATCATTTGGGCCATCGATGGGCTCAATTCCTACCTGCAGCTCCTGCCGATGGCGACCGGTGTTTACCCTCCGAGCAACACGTTGCGCTTGATAACAGGCACTTTGGTGGGAATCTCTTTGTCGACTATGGTATACCCGGCGTTCAGCCAGTTTGCCTGGAAGTACGTCCAAAACGAGCCGGTGCTGCGTTCCTTCAAGGATCTGGGACTGCTGCTGCTGATCGCTGCTGTCCTGGTGGCCCTCATTCTTGGCGAAAATCCGTTGATCCTTTATCCGCTGGCAATCGCCAGCACGATTTCCGTGTTTCTCATTTTAACAATCGTGTACACTTCGGTCGTATTGGCCATCTCGCGCCGGGAAAACCGGGCCGAGCGCTGGCGTGATTTGTTCACTCCCATCGTGATCGGATTGACATTGGCCGTGATCCAAATCGGTGTCATAGATTGGCTTCGATACTCGATGACGGGCACCTGGGCGGGTTTCCATTTTTAACCCTTTCCACTCACGCTGAACACGGACCCCGGCTCAGGGGATACAATTATGTGGTATAAGCAGAGTTGTATGATTCGAATCGGATGTTGCTGGAGAAGCGGAGGGGAAAGTGGTGGAGAGTATCGCGGGATTATTTGCAGGGTTCGGCCTTTCGGCAAGCGCAGGCTTGAACGCATACGTGCCGCTGTTGATCGTGGCGCTAACGGCACGATTTACCGATTGGATCACGCTTTCCGAGACGTGGGAGCCGCTCACAAGCTGGTGGACAATCGCCGTGTTGGTGATCCTGGGGGTAATCGAGTTCTTCGTGGATAAGGTGCCGGCCGTCAATCACGTCAACGATGCCATCCAGACCTTCATTCGCCCGACGGCGGGTGCCATTTTGTTCGCTGCAAGCACGAGCGCGGTCACCAACATCCATCCCGTACTGGCGATCATCGCCGGCATCCTGGTTTCGGGCAGCGTGCACGTCGCCAAGTCGGCCGCCGTTCGCCCGGCGGTGACGGCGACGACAGCAGGCGTCGGCAACGTCCCGGTGAGCGTCGCCGAAGACGTGACGGCGACGGTGCTATCGATATTGTCCGTCGTGCTGCCCGTGGCAATTGCGGCGCTGATGATTATGTTTACCGCTTTCGTGGTGTGGTGGCTCTGGCGGCGAGCGAATGCCGAACGGCGGGCGTGAACACCGCTGCGCAATTCGCCAATTCGTTAATCCGTCGGGCACTTCGATATTGATTGCCTGACCAGCATCCAATCAGAAAGATCAAAGCAGACATTATTCAAACTGCCCCCTTCGCTCAGAATGCGGCGTCTTGGAAAACACCAGCGCGACTCGAAGCAAGTGCTTCGAGTTCCGCTACAGCTTCGAGCGCCGTCGCGCGTTCCTCCGGCGTCAGCTGCAGCGCTTCAAATTCATCCTCGTCCAGAATCTGGGTTTCAGCATCAGGCAGGACGACCAGATCGAGCGCCAGGTCGTCGGCGTAGACGTGCCCCGCTTCGATCTGCGCCGGGCGCGTGATGTTGCAGTACCATCCTTTCAGCCGGCCGTCTCGGCCGTCGTGGATTCGAAACACGTTGTACCAACGATCGCCGTAGAAGGTTTCCACGAAGCGATCGCCGCGCTGCAGGTCGATGCCACCCAGGGATCGATCCTCCCGATTGAACGTCGCCACGAGCGTGATGCTGGTTGGGGTCGTCTGCAGCACTTCGCCCGCATAGCGCCACGTCTCAACTCCCGCTGCGTCGAGTTTATGCACCGTTACGAAATCTCCAACCTGGGGCCGATCACTTTGCGGGGTGGTTTTCATACACGTATACCCAGGGCTTCCAGTAATTCCGCGAGTTGTCTGCCGAAAGCCGGCGTGGCGATCATCCCCTGACGTCTGGGCCGGGGCAGATCTACTTTGCTGGATCGCAGGATCGTTCCGGGCCGGGCGCTGAGCACGAGGACACGGTCCCCCAGGTAAAGCGCTTCGTCGACATCATGGGTGATGAAGAGGATCGTTTTCTCGAAGCGGCGCCAGATATCGAGCAGCCAGTCCTGCAGCTCGCGCCGCGTCAGCGCGTCGAGTGCGCCGAATGGTTCGTCGAGCAGGATGACATCTCGTTCGGTCAACATCGTACGCAGCAGGGCAGCGCGCTGTCGCATCCCGCCAGAAAGTTCGTTGGGGTAGGCAGCGCGGAACTCTGCCAGGCCAAAGAGGGGCAGAAGCTCCTCCGCTTTGGCGCGAGCGCTTTCCGCGGGGATGCCAAGCAGTTCTTGGGCGAGGATGACGTTGTCGATGACGTTGCGCCAGGGAAGCAGCAGATCGCGTTGGGGCATGTAGCCCACGCGGCCCGCCCGCTGCTCGCAGATTTCCCCGTCGATGTATATTTCGCCCTCGTCCGGTTCGAGCAAGCCGACGATGAGGTTGAAGATCGTGCTTTTCCCACTTCCCGAAGGTCCGATGATGGTCGCGAATTCGCCCGGATGCACGTCGAAAGAGATGTTCTCCAGCGCCAGAATGGTTCTGCCATTGGTGCGGAAGGTCTTACTGACGTTGCGAAATTCGAGTTTCGCTGTCGACATGGTAATCCTCGTGTCTCAGGACCTAACGGGACAAGGTCACGGAAGGAACTCGTTTGTGTAGGCCGCTGCTGCATCGATCGCTTCAGCGAGGATGCTGTTTTCGAGCATCCAGTTCGAATAACCTTGCCAGACGTCCAGCGACTGCTCGCCCCAGCGGGCGGCCTCGGCCTGGTAGCGCGGCGAGATCCAGGCCTGGCTGGTGTACACGAGGTCGTTGTCAAGTTCCGGCACGGCGTCGAGTAAGATCGCCGCTGCCTCGTCTGGGTTCTGGATGGCGAAGCGATACCCGCGCGAAACGGCGTTGAGAAAGCGGCGCACGAGCTGTGGTCGCTCTGCAATCGTTTGTTCGCTGGCAATGAGCACCGGCGTGTAGTAATCCGGAATGCAATCGAGCCAATCTTGCATCATGATCACGTCCAGCGCGATGTTCTCTTGTTCGGCTTGAACACCCTGCCAGGCGTAGAAAATCCAAGCTAGGTCGATCTGCTGCTCGTCGAGCAGGGCCAACGGATCGGCGAAGCCCGTGTCGACGATGTTCAGTGCCTCGTAGTCTCCGCCGGCGCAGTTCATCAACACGCGCAGCGTGGGCGCTTCGAACGGACTGCCATAGGATCCGTAGGTCAATCCGGCCCAGTCGGCGGGTGATTCGACCTGCAATTCACTGCGAGAAGCAAAACCGGACGTGTTGTGTTGGATGATGGCGGCGATGGAAACGATGGGCACGTCGTTCGCTCTAGCGAGGGTGATCTGTTCCTGGAAGCTCACGCCGAAATCTGCGGCGCCGCTGGCAACGGCTTGTTCGGCGTAAACCTCACCCGGCTGGATGATCTCTACTTTGAGATTTTCGTCTTCAAAGTAGCCTTCTGCTTCGGCGACGAAAAAACCTGTGTGATTGGTGTTCGGCACCCAATCGAGCATCAAGGTAATCTCATCGCGCGCTGCGCTCTGCATCCCGGTTGCCGTCTCTTCGGCGCTGCATGCCGTGAGAAGGCCGATGAGAATAATCGGCAGGCTGACCATTATGCGTTTCTTCATGAATCGCTCCTCCATTACATCTTCATCTTAGTATATTCCCGCATCTTCCCATTGCTCGCTGCGCTGGGCGGAGTGGTACCAGGGAAGTACGGCGCGTTCGATCAGGTACAGCGTGGCGAACAAACCGATGCTGATCGCCGTGGTGATCAGGATGGCCACGAACACTTGATCGGTCGCCAGCGCGTTTTTCGAACGCAGCATGTACAATCCCAACCCCGCAGAGCCGCCCACCCATTCGCCGATCGTGGCGCCGACGACGCTGTACGTCACTGCGACACGTAAACCGGAGAAAAAAGATGGCAGCGCGGACGGCAAGCGGACAATGCGCCAGATCTGACGCCTGTTGGCGCCCATGGCGCGCAGCAAGGCCACCAGATCCGGATCGGTGGAAGCCAGCCCATCGGCGGTGCTAACCGCCATGGGAAAGAAACAGACTAGCACGACGATGATCACCTTTGGCAGTAAACCAAAACCGAACCAGATGATCAGCAAGGGAGCGATGGCCATGATTTGTATGGTCTGTGAGGCGACGAGAATGGGGTACAGCGCTCTGCGCAAGAAGGAAGACAGGTCGATCGCTGCGGCGATCAGTATGCCCAAAAGGATGGCAACCGCCAAGCCGATGACAGTCTCGAGCATCGTCGTCCCGATCGCCGCGAGCAGGATATGACGCGTCTCCCAGCCCGCCCGAATGACCTGGAGGGGGGAGGGCAGGATGAACGCCGATAAACCCGTTCGGGTGGCGACGACCTGCCAGCATAGCAGGACGAATAGGATCAGCAGCAGCGCCGGGTAAATTTCGCGCACCCAGCGCGGGGGCATACGTCGTGCGCTTCTGTTCGTAGGGACTGTGCTTGACTCACTCATTTTTCGTTCGGTACTTGCTCACTTTTTCTTCGATGGTCGTGCCATGCAGGCTGTCCCCGATCTTGATCAGCGTGACCACCTTTTTTGCTCCGGCTTCGAAGCAGGCCAGATGTGCCGCTTTCGCGGCCGCCAGTAAATCGTCCAATTGGCCCTCCATCACCGTCTCCATCGGGGTGACTTCGTAGTGCACTCCCTGGGCGGCGATCGCTTCGATGGCGTGATCGACGATCGGAAATGCGTCTTCGGCGAGCGGCAGCACTTGAACGGACACGTTGACGGTTCGATTTTCGTCCATTTCCATCTCGTTCTCTCCTCGTGCGTTTCGCGCACAGCGTAAAGGGAATTCTCGCCGTGCGCATCGACTTCAGGCTCGACCCGGTGTGTGTATCGCCAGCAGCATCCCCTGCTGCAGCGTCACGCGGGCAGTGGACAGTTCCAAGACGTTGCTGACGCCGCGCGCCAGCCCAAGAATCAGGTCGTCACCATCCAGGCTGTAGCGCAGGTTATGCGTCGTGATGCCTTTTGCAGCGGAACCGATGGGGATCAGGCTAAGCGTATCTCCCTGCCGTCCTTCGACATCGTCACCCGGCGGACGGATCAGCCAAACGGTCTGATTGCCGTGCCAGATGCGCACTTTCAAATCTCGCAGGCGCGGATGGGCAAGCAAATAGACGTTGGACAAGGTCATGTCCAGGCGGCCGCCCACAGCGCCGAGAATGCAGATTTCCTGCGCACCCTGATCGACGGCGTGGAGCAGCGCCAATTCCAGATCGGTTTCATCTTTATGCGCAGGGAAATTTTCGACTTTCACGCCGGATTTGCGCAGCGCTTCGCGCTCGACCTCTTCCAGGGAATCGAGATCACCGAGCACGATGTCATAATCCAAGCCCAGCAAACGGCAGTTCTTGCTGCCGCCGTCTACGGCGGTGACCCGGGCGCCACCCAGCGCTGCTACACGCGCCCGGATTTTTTCGGGTTCCGCGATGACCCCGTTGGCGACGATGACCGCAAGTTTTCCCATGGAGAAAGCCACTCCTTGGCGAGGGAGTGGCTTTTGGTGACGATGATATTTGTGCCATCCCTACGCCGGTATAATCCGGATCAGGTTCTACGGGTCGAGGGCGCCTACCCTCCTCTCAGCCCGGTCTTCTTCGGGCTCCCCGTGCATGTTTTCTCGTTTTGTTCCTTTTAAAGTATACCGGCCGCGTATCGGCGCGTCAAGACAATGCGGGGAGTAACGGGGCCGGAGGTCGTGTATCTTGGAATACGCGCCGGGTAGCGCCGGGTGATTCCTCGCATTCGAAACGGTCGAAATTGCTGTGACGAGATGTAAATCCAGACTCGATTCGAACTGGGCGCAAGAAAAAACCCTCCTACGGGGGAGGGCCTTTGCGGTCTCGGGAATAACCGAGAGGATGATCGCTGGGATTTATCCCTATTCTTTCATTTCTTCGAGGATACTGTAAAGCAGTTCGAGCAGAACGTTTTTGACCGAATCTCTGTCCGTAGCCACACAGGGCAGCATCTTGACTTTCTCATCCAGCTTCAGCGCGATGCGTAGATCGTCGACCTCCCAGGCATCGTCGGCATCCTGTTTGTTTGCCGCGACGACGTAAGGGGTGGGCGCATAGGCGCGGAACGTCTGCAGGATGCCGCGTGCTTCACGGAAGGTTTCCGGGCGGGCGCTGTCCACCATCACGATGAATCCCAACATGCCCTCCGAAAGAATCTCCCACATGAAGTCGAAGCGTTTTTGACCGGGAGTGCCGAACAGGTAGAGTACGAGATCGTCATCGACAGTGATGCGTCCAAAGTCCATCGCCACGGTGGTCGTTTCTTTTACGCGTTCCGCCTCCGAACTGATCTTGCGTTCTGTGGAAACGACGTCAATCTCGCTCACGGAACAAATGAAAGCGGTTTTTCCACTGTTGAAGGGACCGGTGACGACCATCTTTACAGTTTGCATAAAAGATCCTCGCCTATAGTGACCGG
>CAYYVY010000040.1:0-29049 GCA_964475265.1 uncultured Anaerolineaceae bacterium
GCCTCAAACCAGTATTTGATTATCGCCTCGTATTTCGATAACGAGTCGCTGCCCGAGTTGGCCGGTTTCTTTTTCCGGCAATCGGATGAAGAGCGCATGCATGCCATGAAGTTTCTGCGCTACATCCTCGATGCTGGCGGCCGTGTTGAGATTCCTGCTGTTCCCGCCCCACCGACCGAGATCCAATCCGCAGAAGCGGCAGTTCGAATGGCACTTGATTGGGAAGTGGAAGTGACCAAGCAGATCAACAATCTGATGGATTTGGCGATCAAGGAGAACGACCACATCGCCCAGGATTTTCTGCGCTGGTTCGTGACAGAGCAATTGGAGGAAGTCTCCACCATGGATGAGCTGCTTTCCGTTGTACGCAGAGCAGGGGAGAGCCAGTTGCTGCTGGTCGAGGATTTCTTGGCACGCAAGGGGGATCCGCATGCGAGTGAAGCGGCAGTGTGATCTCCGATAAGGCGATAATAAAAACCACCCGTGTATTTATGCGGGTGGTTTTTTTTACCTGGCCTGATTTGCAGATTCGTCATTTGATTCGAGTCGTTCTCTATTCCAGCCGCGTGAATGACGCTGGTGCTTGGGGGCATCGAAATCGGTCCGACCGAGCAGTGCTTCGAGGTCGTCGACTTCCAGAAAAGGTCCATAGTTCAAGTAATCCGGACCGGAGGGCACACTGAGTGTTCCGTCGGGGAAAATCATGACATAGAGACGGTCCAGCGTGTTGTGATCGAGCCAATTGATCTGGAAACGATGCGAGTTGCTTTCGACTCTTTGGCGCAGGTTTGAGAAGGCCTCGTCGTCGACGAGGGTTGCTTCCCAATCACACTGCGACATCGCGCGCGGGAAGGTTTGGAATACGTTATAGAAAAGGCGATTTTGCATGCGTTGGGCATATCCATCGAGCAGCTCGACGATGGCGGCAACGGAGGCCATATTGTGGCGCGTCACCGGAGTGGCAACCTTAATGTCGATCGAAGGAAATTCGGCAAGTATATCCAGATCCTGCAGGATCGCCTGGAAATGCCCCGGTTTTTTTGTGCGGCTGGAAATTTCCTCCGAAGGTCCGTCGATGGGAAGCGAAATCAAATCGATCCACTGGCTATAGCCGCGCAGGAAGCCGTAGCTCAATTCATCGCCCGTCGTCGAAAGCGCAACTTCCAATCCGAGTTGTTTGGCGAAACGAATCAACAAGCCGATATCCGTTCGCAAGAGGGGGTCGCCGCCTGTGTAGACGATACGCCGTGCTCCGCATGAATGGATCTTGCTTACAATCGCGACGGCTGTGCTGGTATCGACTTCGTTTTCGAAATCCTGAGGACCCCAGCAGTATGGGCATTCCTGGTTGCAGCGTGAAGTTACGTGGAAATCGATCGTCGTGAAAGTTGTCATGAAACCCTGCCTTTGTGTATCAGGGAAGCATGAAGCATCAGCTGCATTCTCGAACGAAAAACATCGATGAACCTATTTGCAGTATAGCGCAATTTCTCGTTCCCAGGTCACTTGCTGAAAAGGTGGATAACTCGGAATTGCCCTGCAGCAGCATCGGCTGCTGCTCGATGAGTGGCTGCCTCAATCGGCATGCGTTTCCTTGATTTGCAGGGAAGCCGTGGGATGGGAATCTCTCAATCATGCAGCGCCCCAAAGAGAATGATGCGATTGGCGTTTGTGACAATTAAAGTAGTTGGAGTTGTGCGGCTGGACGCCGACCGTCGAGTGTGATGTACGGTGCAGCGCGTTCGGCCAGGATGCCGGCTCTGCGCAAATCTCCCAATTCTCGGAAGCGGCGTTCCCCGCGCAGACGGAGAATCGAATTCGCGCTCTTGAGTCCGATTCCCGGTACGCGTATAAGAACCGATCGATCCGCCCGATTGATCTCTACCGGCGTATTTGCCAACGCAACCTGCGCGTAAGCGATTTTGGGATCACGATCGAGCGGTAGGAATCCGTCTTGGGTGAAAGAAATTTCTTCGAAAACGAAACCGTAATCTCGCATCAAGAACGATGCTTGATAGAGCCGGTGCTCGCGAAGTGGGTCTGTCGGAGCATGGTTTTCCAACGGCGTTCCGGGAACGGGATCGAAAGCTTCGAAATACGTACGTTTCAGACCCGCATTTCGGAACAAATTCTCCACCAGGTTGAGGATTTCGAGATCGTTCTCTCCGGCCGGGCCAATGACGAATTGCGTGCTGCTTGATGGCCAGCGTCGATTCCACCCCTCAATGGGATCTTGATTGCGGCGGATATCCTCCACCCACAGCAGGGATTGCAGCAGTTCCTCGTGAAAGCGTTTCATGGGGGCGATGCGCGACAGATGATTTTGATCGGGAGCTTCGAGATTGATCGAGACGCGATCCGCCAGCCGCATCGCTTGCAGAACCTGATCGCGTTCGACTCCCGGCATGATCTTCAAGTGCAGGTAGCCCTGATAGCCAAGTTTGTGGCGCAGGATCGAGGCAGTGTCGAGTAATTTGGTTTGGGTAATGCTTCCGCCGCGGATTACTCCGGCGGAAAGGAAAATACCTTCGACCGCGCGCATCTGATACAACCTGAAGAATGCCCGTGCCAGGTCATCTGCGGTAAATGTGACGCGGCGAAAGTCACGACCGGCCTGGAAGGGACAATATTGGCAGTTGCGTTCGCACGCCGTGCTGAGCATGGCTTTCAATAGGGGAATTCGCTTGCCTCCGGAGAAGACGGCGTTTGTGATGTGAATGGATCTGCCGTCAATGTTGACCTCGCGATCATCCCAATTGGTTCCATATTTTTTGCGCAACTCGGACGGCGTGAAAGCACAGCTTCTCCGCTTTTCTTGAATCGATGCATATCCTTCGGCTTCGAAGGTCATCGCCTGTGCGGAAAGAGACAATTTGTCCAGTGTATCCATATGCATAATAATAGCACAAACGTTCTATAGATACAACCTGGGAAACATTCCTGCCTCACCGCGCCAATGCGTGGGAAACACGCACGGCATCCGCATCCGTCGGGTGAGTGTCCCGTGCTTGACCGACCCCCTGTGCGGTACTAGAATCTTGATTCGAGCGGAGGCTGAGGCCCAATATCGCGTTTTAACTGATCCATGTTTCCTGCGCGCGCGGGATATGCTATACTGCGCGTAGGTGAATGAAAAGCGCAGAACTTCCGAACGTGCCGCAAATTGGCTTCGACATTTTGGCCTGGGAATCGCAGCCGCCGGATTTCTCGAGGCATTCCGCTCATTGACGTATATCGGTGCCCAAGTGCTGTTCTTGTTTGAGCCAATGATTGGTTGGCGCAACGATTCGATCCGGGATTTCGCGCGGCTCTTAGAAGACCCCGATCAGGTGGATGATCTCATTCATCGTCTGCGGGAGGAGGAAGAGCGTTGAGTTTGGTCGACTTGGTGGGGATGCTGGTACTGGCATTCTTCATCGGTGGAATTATCGTCTACGCCACCGTCGGTAGACGTTGGCCAGCCGTTTTCCGACCTTTGCGTGGATATAGCGATCTGGAAGATGCCATTGAAAGGGCCGTCGAGGCGGGTGACCGCGTTCACGTGTCGCTGGGTACCGGCTCTGTGATTGGTTCGGACTGTGCACCCGCCTTGGCCGGACTGACAATGGTGTCGAGAATCGCCGAAATTACTTCCGTCAGCGATCGGCCCGTCGTCGTTACTGCAGGGGACGCCGCAATGGCGCTCTTGGCACAAGATACCCTTCGATCGACCTACGATCGCATCAATGCCAGCGAGGCTTACAGTCCCAACTCGGGCCGGATGCTTGGTCCGACTCCGTTTTCCTACATCGCCAGTCTGCCCGTCCTGATCGATACGGAAAAGGTATCGGTTCACGTCCTGGCTGGTTCATTTGGATATGAAGGAGCTCTGGCTGTGGACTTCGGCAACCGGCAGGGTGCCTTCAGCCTGGCCGGTACCGATAACGTGCAGTCTCAGGCATTGATCTATGCGACGGCAGATGAACCACTCATCGGCGAGGAACTCTTCGCGGGTGGTGCTTATCTCAATCAGCATCCGGTGCACCGCGCGAGCTTGCGCGTACAAGATCTGATGCGCATGATCATCATCGGCGCCATATTGGCCGGCACAATCTTGCGGGTACTGGGGACGTTTTCGTGAAATTAGGTGCACATCTCCTCTGGGCCGTCGTGGCAGGTGCTGCGGGTCTGTTTGTCCTGTTGGGTTACTTTATCGAGTCTGAAATCATTATCGCCATGCGCTTGGTCCTCATGCGTTGGGCGGTTCTCATCTCGGCCTGGGCGTTGTTGCTTGGTCTGGTCAACATCCTCTACGTTCACTTTATTAAGGTCCGTGATATGGAGCCGGGATGGCCCTACAGCACGGTCTTGATGCTTGCGCTGATCGTCACCGTCGTTTTTGGCGCACTTGGTCCTGATAATGACATCATCGTCATGGTGTTCAATTACATTCATTTACCCGTCGAGACCAGCTTGATGGCGTTGTTGGCGATTTCCCTCGCTGTGGCGGGGTTCCGGCTTGTAGCCCAGAAACGTGATTGGCCCAGCATGGTTTTTGCTGGCACGGCCTTTCTCGTCCTTCTGGGTACTGTGCAATGGCCTTTTTTCTCGGACGAGCTGTTTATAGATCTTTCTGGATTACGGGATTGGCTGGTCCAAGTTTTGGCTTCGGGAGGAGCGCGAGGAATTCTGTTGGGTGTCGCTTTGGGGGCAATCGTTACCGGCTTACGGGTCTTGCTGGCCGTCGATCGACCGTACGGGGATTGAGCGTATGGCAGAAATCCGCTGTCCGATGTGCAGCCAACCCAATCCTGAAGATGCGGAAATTTGCATTTCTTGCCAGGCGCGTCTGAAACCTCTGGTGGCCGGCAGCAGTCCCGCCGATACGGCGGGGGATGTGCCTGAGTCGCCGAAACCACAAGCGGACAGCGGAGCAGCACAGGACTCGGATTGGCTGTCGCGCATGCGCAATGGTTCGACGACACCGGCTGCTCAAGACGAGGAGCCGGCGGAGGATGTAACGCCCGATGCCCCCCCGGATTGGCTTGGCAGGCTGCGCGACACACAAGATCAGCCAGAGAATCAGCAAACTGAACCGGAAGCCGAGTCGGATCGGATGGCACACCCCGCATCAGAGGTCGAATCCCAGTCTGCATCCCCGGCGCAAGAGGGCGAGGTTCCGGATTGGCTGGCGCGCATCCGTCAACGCGAATCTGAGGAAGCTGCAGTTCAGCCCGCAGCGCCGGATGCCGGCGAAGTGGATTGGCAGTCTCGTCTCGGCGCAGGTGAAAGCGCCGGTGTTGAGGATGTAGAAATCTCAGCACGCCTCATGGGGCAGATGGAAGAACCGGTCTCGGACTTGGGGATGGAGTCCGCTCCTGAAGCGCCGGAATTCGGCCAGCCCGCATGGGATGAACCCGTCCCTGCGGGAATCGATGATCGGCAGGAACTTCCCTTTATTGGGGATAAATCTTCCCCGGCGGCAATCGAGGAATTTGATTTCCCCGAAGAATCGGGCGCCCTCGACTCTGAAGCCTCCGAGGTCGAATTGCCGTGGCTGGCTTCCACGGAGACTCAACCAGAATCACCTCCGGCTGCGGAAGAGTTGGGTGGGCTTGCCGGAGGTGAACCCGAGGCGATTTCCGAGGGCATCGAGTTCAAGTGGCCCGACATCGAAGAACCGGACGGAGTCTCCGCGATGCCGTGGGAAAGTGGGGCAGAGGCGCTGGATGCCCCGGGAGAGCAAGCATTCGACTGGTTGGAACCCGGCGCTCCGGAACAGCCTTCTCCGCCGAGGGACGAACAGCCAATTGATCTGGAGGAACCCGAGATCCCTCCGGCAGAAACGCCGGAACAACGCATCTTTGGCTTAGATCTCGGATTGGACGTGGAAGCGCCTGACGTTGCGGAAGCCGCGCCGCCTGAAACTGTCAGGCCTCCGTCTGCATCCGCGTTGATTCCCGATGATGAACGGCCCTCCCCGAAATCGAGCGACGTCGATCTGAGCCTGGACGATATTGATTTGCCGGATTGGCTGGCGGACATGCAAGAGTCCCCTGCAATACCAGGTCGGGGGGAGATTATCGATGATGCGGCGCTGGCGCCTGCCACCTTGCCCACCTGGCTGGAGGCAATGCGTCCCGTCGACAGCTTCCGCTCGGTCATGGACATGGAATCGGCGGATCGCCAAGCCGTGGAATCGGCGGGACCGCTGGCCGGTTTGCGGGGTGTGTTGATGGCCGAACCCGTCGTCGCCATGCCGCGTGCAGCGACGGTCGGAGCCGCAGGTCTCGAAATTACAGAGCGGCAGTTCGCACAAGCTGAACTCCTGCAGCATATTCTCGTGGAGGAGGAGCGGGAATTTCCAGCAGCCCAACCTGTAAGGTCCAGACTGCCGGTACTGCGTTGGATTATCAGCATCGTTCTGGTGCTGAGCGTGGCAATGCCGACGTTTTTACCCTCTATCTTTTTCGGTGTGTTCCCCAAGAAATTGGTGCCCAATTTTTCCCGATTTTTAGCGGTGGTTGAGAGTCTTCCCACGGATGCACCGGCACTTGTCGTGTTCGATTATCCACCCGGATACAACGGCGAGTTAAGCACGATTGCTGGACCATTCCTGGAACATCTTGTTCGGCGAGGGGTTCCGATCGCAACATTATCGACTACTCCCACGGGTCCTTCGCTGGCCGAGGCGCTTCTCAGTAAGTACGGAGTAAATTGGACCGATTACATCCACCTCGGATATTTATCGGGCGGGCCAACCGCAGTTCAAGTTTTTGCCGCCGCTCCACGCAACGCTATTCCGAGAGGCTTTAAAATCCCGACTACGTTTGAGGAAGGTCAAATTCAGGAAGGTTTGGAACGCGATGTGGATTCGGTCTGGCAATCGAGGCTTCTAGGCAACGTCGAGAATCTCTCTGATTTCAGCATGGTGGCGGTCATCACCGCTGGCCCTGAAAACGCGCGCACATGGGCCGAGCAGGCACCAGATTGGCTGGATGGTAAACCGCTGGTAATGATATTAAGTGCAGGTGCGGAGCCGCTGGTGCGGCCGTACTACGAATCCACGAATCCACAAGTCCAGGGTATTCTTACGGGAATGCCGACAGCCGTCGGTTATGAAATCTTTCTTAACGGACAAACCCACGCGGCAGAGAATAGATGGGATGCTTTTGGATTCGGCATGTTTGCCGTCCTGTTAATTCTGCTCGTGGGTGGATTGTATGGTCTCGGAATAGAATTGTGGCGCTTCGGCATGCGAACAACCAAAGGTAGTGTGGATGACTGAACTCAGCGGCATCGATCTCATCGGCACACTCATCGCCGCGCTGCTGACAGTGATGGTGCTGACGTACATCATCGGGGACAATTTCCTTTTTCGTCTGGCGACGTATATCTTTATCGGCGTTGCTGCCGGTTACGCAGGCTCTGTCGCCATGCACAGTGTATTGAGCCCGGGCCTTTTTTTACCGCTGCTTGATAAAGGCTTGAATGAGATCTTTGAGCCGGTTAACATCATCAACTTACTGATCCCTTGCTTGATGATTTTGCTTCTGACGTTGAAAATTTTTCCCGGCGGTGCTCGCTACGGCGGTTTGCCGATGGCGGTCCTTGTCGGCGTTGGAGCAGCCGTCGTCGTGGGAGGCGGTATTACAGGCACGTTGATCCCGCAATCTTTGGGCGCTATGGAGACCCTCGACCCTCTACTCCACTCACCGGCTACGGACGAGACGGCCTTCGAAAACGTGGTATATGCGATCGTAATGCCCCTCGGCACGATCAGTACCTTGGTATATTTCCGTTTCAGCGCCAAGCGTGAGCTTTCAGGTGAAGCTCGGCGGACGTTTTTAACTCAGGTGCTGGCTACCGTCGGGAAGTTTTTCATCGCTGCGACTTTTGGCGTGATGTACGCCGGTGCCCTGGCATCGTCGATCGTTATACTTACTGAGCGTTTTCAATTCCTGAAAGATGTCTTATCGATGCTGGCGGATATGTTGGTGGGTGGATGAGCACGAATATCGACATTGAAACTCTTTTAGCGATCGACGTCGGCAGTGTGCACACGCGAGCGATACTCTTTGATGTCGTGGACGGCCAGTACCGTCTCGTTGCTACCGGGCGAGTTCCCTCGACTTCAGGCGCTCCGCTGTTCGACATCAGCGAAGGCGTACGCAATGTGTTGGATGAGCTGAAGCGCATCTCGGGGAGAACTTTCATCGACGACACAGAGAACTTAATCATGCCGGTCGCCAGCGCCAGTGCGGGGGTTGATCGCTTTATGGCGACGGCAACAGCTGGACCGAAAGTGCGTACCATTCTGGTCGGTCTCATGCCCGGGGTATCCGTGGAGAGCGTGCATCGCCTCGCGGCGATGAGTTACCTGGATGTGGTTGGTGAGATCAGCCTCATGGATCGCCGCAGAGATGAAGAGCAAATCGATGCCATTCTCACCGCACGTCCGGATCTGATCCTCATCGCTGGTGGAACGGACGGCGGGGCGAGAGATTCGGTTCTGCGGATGGTCGAAACCGTGAGCTTGGCCTCTCGGTTGCTGCCGCTC
The DNA here is from genome assembly GCA_964475265.1 of uncultured Anaerolineaceae bacterium. Taxonomy (GTDB): domain Bacteria; phylum Chloroflexota; class Anaerolineae; order Anaerolineales; family E44-bin32; genus WVZH01. The sequence goes on from CAYYVY010000040.1 coordinate 8,540, forward strand.
AACCAGCAGCCCAAAATTATTTACGCCGGCAACCAGCAGATTGTCGGCGCCGTCGAGGATTATTTTGGGGATTGGGCGAACCTGATCCTGTCTTTGAATGTGCGTCCGAGCCTCGAAATGGAAGACATCGCTCCTGCACGCAAACGGGTTACGGATGGCATCGCTGAATTGCGTGCGGGGAAAATTTCTGGTTTTGACGAGCTGGTTGAATGGTCGGATGGTCACTTTATGTTGACGGCGGACGCCTTTGGCCGAGTGATCCGCTACCTGAGCCAGGTATACAGCCCGGAGAAAGGTGTTCTGGGGATTGACCTGGGCGCAAGCCAGGTGACGGTTGCAGCTGCTTTCGACGGCGATCTCGATGTTTCGATCCTGGCAGATTTGGGCATGGGAACGTCCTTGGATGGTATCCTCGAACGTGGCAGAATTATCGATATCAAGCGCTGGTTGCCGATCGATTTGTCCGATTCCTACGTGCGCGATTACATCCACAACAAAACATTATTTCCGCGTACGGTGCCTACCATTCTCGAGGAGCTGCACCTTGAACACGCGCTCGCCCGGGAAATCGTGCGTCTGGCAGTTAAAAAGGCACGTCAAGGCTGGGCGGGCAGCGGTGTGGCACGCGATTCCGTCTTGATGCCGCCGTTGGAACCCATCATCGCCAGTGGCGGCGTATTAACGGGCGTCCCCCGGCCGGAATTCGCCGCACTGATGCTTCTGGATGCCATTCAACCAACCGGTATCACGACCTTGGTCCTTGACCCCAACAGCCTTACACCAGCACTCGGCGTTGCGGCCGGACAAATGCCGGTCGTGACCGTACAGGTCCTCGAAACCGGCAGCTACATCAGCCTGGGGACGGTCGTCGCACCTATCGGACGCTCACGTAGGGGTCGGCGCATTTTAAGTTTACGACTCGAGAGGGTGGATGGAGGCGAAGAGGTCTCGGGTGAGGTGAGAAAAGGTCAATTGGTTCGAATACCTCTATCTCAGGGGGAACAAGGGAGGCTCACCATTCGGCCCGAACGTGGCATCGATGTCGGATTCGGCGGACCCGGGAAAGCGGGGACGATCCGCGTCTCCGGGGGTGCGGTCGGTTTGGTAATTGATGGGCGTGGCCGGCCTTTGCAGCTTTCGAAGGATCCCGCCCACCGGCGGGAACTCAACCAAAAATGGTTGTGGGATATTGGAGCGATGGAATAGTGGCCTGGCATCAACCTTGCAACGTAGGGCGTGGTGAGATATGAAAAAATCGTATCACATTCCCGTGACTCACGTCGTTCCCATGACGACGATTCGTCGAGAACTCCTGATGCCAGTTCCCGGAACGGTGCTGGTGGGCGTGAACGAAAACGTCAAGGGAAGCCAGGTGTTGGCCGAATCTGCACCCACCCCGCATCATTATTTCTTGAATGTCGCTCGCGGCCTGGGTGTGCCCGTACGGCGCGTGGGTCAATACCTGGTGCGAAATGCCGGCGAGCGGGTGGAAAAGGGGGAGGTTATTGCCGGTCCGGTGGGTTTTGCGCGACGAACGATTCGCGCCCCGCATGATGGGCGCATCGTGGCGATAACACGCGGACGAGTTTTATTCGAAGTGCGGGCGGAACCCCTCGAATTGCAGGCGGGGTTCCCTGGCCGTGTCATAGCGACGGATGGCGTTCAAACCATAACGCTGGAGGCCACCGGCGCTTTGGTTCAAGGTATTTGGGGAAACGGATTGCAGGACACCGGCATCATGCGGCTCGCCGGGGACGATTCCTCCAGCAGACTGCGGGCGGGACAACTCGATATCAAACTACGCGGCGCGGTCGTGGTGGCAGGAATATGCGATCACCCTGCGCCACTGAAACAAGCTTCAGACATCTCCGTGCGCGGCGTTATATTGGGAAGCATTCTCTCGGATATTATCCCCGTAGCAAAGGAACTGCCTTATCCGTTGATCATTACAGAAGGTTTTGGAGAACTGCCGATGAACAGCGCTGCTTTTCAGATCCTGGGGAGCAACGTGGGACGCGAGGTATCGATCGATGCAACACCGATGGAGCCCTACAAGACGAATCGTCCTGAGGTCATCATTCCATTGCCTTCGAACGCGCCGATCGAGTTGCCCAACGAAGTGATCCCGATCAAGCGCGGTATTCGCGTGCGCATCTTGCGTGCGCCTCATCGAGGTAAGGTTGGAAAAGTGCGTGAGATGTTGCCCCGGGCAAGCATCTATCCGAGCGGCGTGCGTGCCGTGAGCGCAAAAATTGAACTGGAGCAGGGTGGCGTGATCTCCGTTCCTGTGGATAATTTGGATGTGATTCAATGAAACCCATAGCCGGTTGTGGCATAAATGTCCAGCGGGAGGCCGCTTTCCGGTCTGGAGAGTAAGGAGTATGGATTATGGCAGATGATTTTGAGGTGGGAGGCTTACTGCCCGGAGAGTCCTCTAGCAATCGAACCTTCGTAATGGCTGCTGTTGGATTGGGCGCTTTGCTGATCCTGAGCATGGTGTGTATGGCGGCCTACGCATTATGGTATGCGCCGAGACAGCAAGCGGCTCGCGAGACGGAAGCGGTGGAAATTGTGCTGCAGAACACAGAGGTCGCCGGAACGCAAACCGCGGAGGCCTCAGGCGCTACGCAAGAAGCAGCTCCGCCGACGGTAGCGGATACTGCCACACCATCTCCGACAATCACGCCGACTCAGGTCGTTGTGCTTCCAACCAACACGCCAACGGAATTCCTGACCTTGGATACCGTCGAGCCGGGCACGGCAACCGCAGCTGCCCAGGCGACGCTCGATGCGGAGATCGGGGGAGGCGGGGGAGGAACACCGACTGCGACGGCTTTGCCGGTGACCGGTTTTGCAGACGAAGTCGGTATGCCGGCCTTGCTCCTGCTGGCAGGCGTCTTACTGGCCGTCATTTTCGTCGCCCGGGGAGTCCGAACACGTGCTGAGGCCAGAGACTGAGCGGAATAACATTCGACGATAATGGTTGACAATCGAGCAGGGTCAATATACGATTGACCCTGCTAATATTTTTAAGTCGAAAATACGGCCGATGGACATCCAACTTTCTGATTTGGCACAGCAACTTATAAAGGATCTGGCTGCAGGGAATTGTGTCGCCATTACCGGATTGAGCAATTCCGGGAAATCGACCCTGATGCGTTCTCTCGCGACTCCCAAAGCCGAGGATGTCTTTCATCAGGCCGGCGGCCAGCATGGTTATCTTATTTACATCGACTGCAACCACGCGGTCTCGATTTCGGCACAGGCGTTCTATGAAGTGGTCTTGCGTACGGTTCTGGAACGGCTGGCGGACCGGGTTTCCGAGAATCTCGCAAAGGGATTGAGTAATTACTATGAATCGGTCACGGAAGCCGAATCGGCGTTCGCCGCTTCCCTTTCGTTCAACCTTGCCTTGAGCGACCTGTGTGAGCAATTGGAGGGCAATCTCTGTCTGCTCCTCGATGAATTCGACGAAATCTATTCATCGCTCGACGAGCGTGCTTTGCTTAACTTGCGCGCCTTGAGAGATCGATTCAGCGATCGTTTGGCTTATGCGACCGCAACGCTGCGCGGTTTGCCTGAATTGCGCGGCCGTCCTATCGAAGGGGAATTTGCCGAGCTCTTCTCTCGATTTTGCTACGCTATGCCGCTGCTCGATGATGCGCAGGCAGAATCCGTCCTCGAACGATTGCAGCTCCAGGCTATTTCCGAAGAACAACGCTCGTTTTGCGTGTCAATGGCGGGTGGACATCCGGGCCTTTTAATCGCCGTCGCGCAGGTCATGGCAGCTTCTGCGGATGACAAAAAGGGTCTGCAAGTTGAGCGGGTCAGCCGTGAGCCGCAGCCGAGGGCGGAATGCCTGAAACTTTGGGATCAGCTAAATGAAGAAGAGCAAGCTCATTTGAGTTCGTTGGCGACGGATCCCCAATCCGGTTTACCGCGGCAGCATCTCCGTCATTTGGAACAACTTTCGCTCGTGCGCGGAAAAAATATCTTCTCCCCGGTCTTCGAAGACTTTTTACTGCGGAAATCGCGCGGACCTGAAATTGATGCGCAAGGCATTTACCTCGATTCAGACTCGGGCGACGTGTGGGTTGATGGCGTGCGTATCCCCGTGTTGACCGATCTCGAATTTCGTTTGCTCGCTTTGCTTTATGAACGGCTGGATAAACTGACCGATAAATATCGCATCGTTACAGCCGTGTGGGGGGAAGAGTACCTGGGAGACGTGGACGACGCGAGAGTAGAGAAATTGGTGAGCCGCTTGCGCAGTAAGATCGAGACCGACCCTGCCGAGCCCAGCTATTTAATCACGCAGCGCGGCCGCGGCTATAAACTTCTTTCCGTGCCGCGCACTCTCTGACCTGCAGTTGTCCGCTTTGTCATTCATACTCGTCAGGCCACATCGTGTTCCCTCGAATTTCGAAGCAGGTTAGCTACTGTCTTGAGCGGGGCAGATATCGGCGTATCATCGAGCAGGGCATTGACATCGCACTGCGCTTGGCATGAAAGTTGAATTTTCTGCCGGGAAGGGAGGAAGAATGAAGAACAACGTATTCCCAGCGAAGATGAACTTGCGTCCAAACTGCGAATGGGGCAAACTAGGCGGACAGTCTATGGAAGCTTTGTCCGCTGCAGGATTACCAAGGATCGATATGGTTTCTGTTGATTGCCATTTCCGGTTGATTCAGTCATCCGTTGTGCATCGATTCCCGGCTTGCGAACGTGGACTGAGTGAGGTTTCATACTGAGATGGCTGCACCAACGATCATGGTTGTGGAAGATAACGTTTCACTGCTCGAAGGTCTCAAGGACCTTCTGGAAAGCGCTGGCTATCGGGTCGAAATCGCGGAGAACGGCAGTGAAGCGTTGGATTTGCTCGAAAACATGAAGCCGGATTTGATCATTTCCGACATCATGATGCCGCGGCTCGATGGCTATGAGTTTAAAGCCAGGGTGCGTGATAAACCGGAGCTGATCGGTGTTCCGTTTATTTTCCTTACCGCAAAAGGGGGACGCGACGATATTCGCTTGGGTAAGGACCTTGGGGTGGATGATTACATTACCAAGCCCTTCGACGAGGAGGATCTCCTGGTCGCTGTGAGATCCAAACTCTCGCGTTGGAGTGACCTGAAGCGAGTACAGGATGAGCAGATTGCCGGCATCAAGCAAAATATCCTGCTCACCATGAGCCACGAATTCCGCACACCTTTGTCCTACATACTTAATTACGCAGAAATGCTCGATGAGAGTTATGAGACCATAGCTCCTGAAGATTTTCGCCTGTTCATGAAGGGAATTCAAAAGGGGGCTGCACGTCTGAATCGCCTTGTGGAGGATTTCATCCTCCTCGTTGAAGTGGAGACGGGGGGAGCTGAAAAAGCATATAAAATCCGCAGGACCGAAGTCCCGGACATGGGAGCGTGGCTGCGGGTTACTTGTCGCCGCTTCGAAGAAAATGCAAGCGCAAAGGGATTGAATCTCATACTTGATATTCCCGATCAACTGCCGTCACTAGTTGTGGATGAATTCTACCTGGCGAACGCCATTGGTCGCATAGTCGAAAACGCAATCAAATTTTCGAAATCTTCGAGCGAATGGGTGCGTGTGATGGTGAACGTTACCGATAAAGCCCTGAGGATTTCCGTGCAAGACCAGGGAATTGGGATTCCCGAGGATGAAATGGATTCGCTCTTCAACGTCTTCCACCAAATCGATCGAGCGAAATACGAACAACAGGGAATTGGATCGGGATTGGCGATTTGTCAGCGCATCGTCTTGATTCATGGGGGAAGCGTGAGCGTCGAGAGCGAAAATGGTGTGGGAAGCGTGATTACGATTGAATTGCCGTTTCATGCGCCCTCGGAGTGAGCTGCCTACTGCCCAAATCTCAATCGTGGTGAATTCTCGTTCCTTCGGTTGCTATAAACCTATGAATCACTTAAGCTGTTGGGGATGATGCGAAAAATTCTCCCCTTTTACGTCCTTCTACTTTTTTTCCTCAGCGCATGTGCTACACCAACGCCAGAGCCGCTACCGGCAGATTCAATCGTTGCGCAATGCGTCGAGAGAATGCAAGCACTTTCCGGCTTTCATTTTTTAATCGAGCGCAGTGGGTCGCCGGCGTTCATTGACGCCAGCCAATCTCTGGCGTTCCGCAGAGCCGAAGGTGATTTTCAAGTCCCGGACCGGGCGCGTGCAACCGTGCGGGTGATCGGCCCGGGGATCGTCGCCGAAATCGACATCATCAGTGTTGCTGAAAATCAATGGGAAACCAATTTGCTTTCCGGTGAGTGGCAAGCACTGCCGCCGAATTGGGGCTTCAACCCCGCTTCGCTTTTTGATGGGGAGATCGGCATTCAATCGATCTTGAGTTCGGATCTGCGGGATCTTCGATTGCTCGGCCCAAAAGAACTCGAAGAGTATCCAGGCCAGTTACTTTACGCGCTGGAAGCAAGCCTGGATGGCGAGAAGCTTTATCAATTGAGCTACGGCATGATCGGCCCACAATCTTTGGAAATCTCTCTTTACGTCGCTCCGGTCACGTTTGAGTTGTATCGTTTGAATATCATCGATCACCGATCGGAAGCAGAAGATACGCTTTGGCAGCTTGATTTTTGGAATTTCAATCAGACGATGAACATCGTTCCGCCCACCGTGGACGAGGAATCGAATTCGTGACCGGGACAGCGCAAAAGGCGAGCCGCTCGGCGATAATGCTCTGGATCTGCTTACCGATATTCATTGGTGCGCTGGATCTCACCGTGGTGTCCGCCGTTCTGCCGCAGGTCATTTTCGATCTTGAAATCCCGCTGCAAAGTGGGCTGGATGAAGCAGCATGGCTGGTCACAGGTTACCTACTGGCTTACAGCGTCGCACTGATGTTCATGGGGCGGTTGTCGGATCTGTATGGCCGCCGTAAAGTCTTTCTGATTTCGCTGACCGTATTTGCGGCCGGTTCCTATCTCGTGGCCGTTGGTGAGACTTGGCCGACACGATTGGCGCTGCGCACGATCTACAGCCTCGCTGAAAATCGTCCCGATCCCGCACATGTTTCTTTGGCTGTATTGATCGCTGCACGGATGATCCAGGCCTTTGGTGCAGGCGCCATGGTGCCCGTTGGAATGGCGCTTGTGGGAGACCTGTATCCCCTCGGAGAGCGGGCGAAACCTCTGGCTCTCATCGCAGCCGTCGACACGGCGGGTTGGGTTGTGGGACATTTGTACGGCGGCATTATCGTTCGTTTCTATGACTGGCGTACGATATTTTGGCTCAACATACCGCTTTGTTTGCTGGCCTTCTTCATGATATGGCGGGTCTTGCAGAGCACGCGACGAGCGCCTGCGGATGCACGCATGGATTGGTGGGGAGCCAGTCTGATCGCTTTGAGCCTCGTTTTTATTAACGTAGGCTTGGGCACGAACGTAGACATCGGGGGAACGATGTCCCCATCTGAGCAAGTGGGACTGCCTCCCTATGCACTGCCTTTCGTGGCCGCGGCCATTTGTCTGTTTGCGGTTTTCCTGCTGCGTCAGGCCCGATTCGCTCACCCGCTCATTCCCCTGCGCCTCTTCCGCATGCAGAACTTCACCTCTGCCTCGCTGGCCAACTTCTTGGTCGGATTCGGCCTGTTTGTTGCCATTGCCAACGTACCGCTGTTCATCAACACCGTCGTAGCTCAGACTTTAGAACAAGGTGCCTGGGAAAGTGGCTGGGTGCTTTCTGCACTGACGGTACCTATGGCACTCGCCGCTTTACCAGGAGGATGGCTGACCGCCAGACGGGGCTACCGCATGCCGGCAGCGCTCGGATTGCTTGTGAGCTTGATTGGCTTTATACTTATGACCGCTTGGCAACAGGACACTCAGTACGTGGTGATGTTGCCGCATTTGTTTCTGGCTGGTATTGGATTCGGATTGACGATCGCTCCCATCGCTGCGGCTGTGATCGATGGCGTTCCCGCAGAATACCGCGGAACGGCTTCCGCTCTGGTCATTTTCTTCCGATTGATGGGTATGACACTCGGTGTGTCCAGTATGACGTCTTACGGTTTGTATCGAGTGGACGTGCTTACGGCTCGATTGCTGCCGTTCAATGCAGATTTGAACGACACTTTACGAGTTGGAGTTGAAGCTGCCGTTCAAGTGGTCCGTGAGACTTTTTTATTTGCAAGCCTCGTATGCGTAATCGCGCTCCTGCCTGTCATGCGCATCAGGAGCTTGAATAATTCGAAGGAAGTGAAAAATGAGTGAGCAAGAATCAACAACCCCAGTTGCTGAATCCAGCGATCGTCGTAGGATGTTCGTTGGACTTGGCATTCTCGCGGGTATCGTTCTCGTGATCGTGGTCGCCGTGGTGATCCTGCTTTTCGTCGATCCTTTTGGATGGGATTTGCTGGGCATGGCGGGAAAGGATATGGCCGCAGAGGCCATACCCGCCGAGGCTGCCATGTACGTCCATGTAAACCTGGATCGTCTCGATGATGAAAACCTGGAGGCGATCGTACGTGCGCTTTCCCCGGAACCGCTGGAGGAGGGCACGACGTTTCTGAATCAACAATTGGAACAGTTGGATGAGTGGCTCAGTGAAGAAATGAACATGACCTACAGCGAAGATATCCAACCCTGGATTGGAAACAATGTCGGTCTCGGCATTTCAGAATTGGCGTTCGATTTGTCCGGCACAGCCGGGGAAGAGGGATTATTAATTGCCGTTGAGGTTGACGATGAAAGTGCGGCAGATGAATTTCTCAACCAGGTTATTGCAGAACTCGAGGAGCGAAATGGCGGAACCGTTGAGGAAGAAACCTACGCCGATCAAACCATCTACTTCCTCGAAGATGACGTGGTGAGCAACATCGCAATTTGCCGCTCGGAAAATCTGCTGCTCATCGGCGAGTCCGTTGTGCCTATCCAAGTCGGGATCGATGCCCAGAATGGCGAGTCTCTGGCTGATCTTGATAGCTACCAGAATGCGATCGGGGGATTGCCCGGTGGCGAGATCTTGACCTTGTATATGGATATGGCGAAGTACTATGAAAGTATGACGCCTTTGATCTCTATGGTTTATGGTTCAGGGATGTCGGATCTGGTGTCCGAATCGAGTGGTGAGGCGGCCTACGTCGCAGTCGGTGTTTCCGCCGTGGACGTCGGGGTGAAGATCGATTATGCAATCATCACCGATCCCGAACTGCAAGCCGAACTGCCGGAAGGATATTTCAATGCCGACCCGCAGATCGCCTCCCTGGCACCGGAGGACACGATTCTGTATTTTGCCTCAGGGATTGAGGTTGAGAATCTCGAGCAGACCCGGGAAAGCCTGCTGCAGTTACTGAGTTCACAGGGGACGGATGCGGAAGAAGCGCTGGCGCTGTTTGCCATGGCTTTCGGATTTGACCCGATCGATGATCTTATCGGCAGTCTGGATGGTGAAATCGCCTTCCTTTTGATGTCTTCCGCCGAAGGCGTGTTGGCTGAATCTATGGATGTCCCGCTCGGTTTCGCGATTTTAGCCGAGACCAACAAGCCGCAGAAATTGTTGAACGTGGCCGATGACTTCAGCGCTGCGATGGAAAAACAAGGAATTGGAGAAGCTGAAGTAAGCGAGCAGGAATTCGGCACGCTCTACGACCTGGTGGATTTGTTCAACGGCGATTTGATCGTCACCTACGGCGTCGGCGAAGAGCATTTAATGATCGGATCGTCGTCCAGTGTACTCGCCAAATTGTTCAGCGGAGGTCCATCCCTTGCGGACAGCGAAGCGTATCAGGGCATTTGGGACGCATTTCCGAAGAACATGGCTCCCGTGATGTATGTCAACATCGAGGGTTTGATGGGACAAATTCGGGAATCTATGGAGCCTTGGGAGCGAGAAGATTTCGATGAACAAGCTGGAGCGGTCTTGAAGGCGATGAAAGTTTTCGCTGCAGCTGTCGCTCCCATTGACGACAATCTGACTCAGGCAACCTTTATCCTGTTCGTCGAAACGGAGTGAGTTGGCCAATTTCCAAGTATCTCGTGCGATCCCCTCTCCAGGACTGCTTCGTTTCGGCGGATCGCACGAGATTGTGTTAATTATCATGAATCACTCTTTCAACCAAAACGGACCCGCAGCGTGAACTGTGTCCGTAGGGAGGTTTGACATCGAGGATAAATCCGTTTTTGACGAGGACCGACCCAAGGCAGGACGCCCGACATGGCTGTTTGCTGTTGGCATCTATGGGGTTGCCATGCTGGCAATTGTCGCCTGCAGCCTTCCGGTGATTGTGAAAGAGACTGTAGTAGACGACATCATTTTGGATACGTTCGGGCCGGTGGGCCAGTCGCTCTACCTGCTCGCTGCGATTGGAGGAGCACTCCTACTCTTCGCCGGCTGGAAAATCTATCGTTTCATCGTCGCGTTGCCCGGCGGTTTTGTCGGGGCAATGCTTGGCGTGCAGATTGCCTTCCATCTGGGGAAGAGCGGCTGGATTGCACTCTTCGCTCTCCTGATCGGTGGAGTGCTCGGCGCCTGGCTTGCCCTGGTGGTTCATGATCTTGCGATCTTTGCCATCGGAGCAGTCGGGGGGATCTTCCTAGCCGGCGCCATCTGGAGGGTCTTTTCAACAACGGATCCGACGCTGCTGTTTGAAGTTGGGGTGGGAATTGTGGGTGGCGTTCTACTTTTAGCGATGGCCAGAGCCTGGATGATGCTGCTTTCAGCTGCAGTCGGTGCGGTGATGTTGGTCTGGGGCGTGCAGATCAGTTTGGCCTATGTCCCCCTTTTCTTCGTTTTGGGGATCGTCGTGCAATCGCTGTTGTCACGTGCCTTGGGCGAGCGGGCATACGAACAGGCGCCTGAAGCGCAACAAAGCCCGAGGATAAACGATTGAAATTTCTCTTCCTGAGTTAATCTACCAGTGTGTGAAAAGTTGAAAGGGCTCAGCGTGCGAGCCCTTTTTGATTGCCCGGATCTGCTTTTGCTCTGCTTTCACCCGGCCAGGGAACTGCCAAAATCGAGCAGCGTTTGTACGTTGTCGGCGGTCGGGGCTTCGGCGTAAATACGCAGCATCGGTTCCGTGCCGGAGGGTCGAATCAAAAGCCAGGAGTCGTCCTGGAGGATGTACTTCACGCCGTCAAGCGTGTTGACTTCACTGACTTTTACGTCGCCGATTTTATCCGGTGCGGTGCTCGCAAGCTGCTTTACCAGGCGAGGTTTTTCGATGGGGCGGGATAAACGCAGGTCGAGGCGTGCGTAATGGATGGGTCCCGCTTCCTTCAACAGTTCATCGACCAAAACGTCAAGAGGTTTTCCGGTCACCGCGACCATTTCAACCAGCATCAAGCCCATGAGGATTCCATCGCCCTCAGGGATGTGGCCTTTGAATGAGATGCCGCCCGATTCCTCTCCGCCGATGAGCACATCATCGCGCAGCATGTGTTCTGCAATGTAGTTGAAACCAACGGGCGTCTCGATCACCTCCAGGTTGTAACGGCGGGCGAGACGATTGATCATCTGCGTCGTCGAGACGGTTTTTACAACCTTGCCGCTGTAGCCATGGTGTTCGACCAGATGTTTGAGCGCCAGGGCCATGATGCGGTGTGGATCGACGAATTGTCCCCGGCCGTCCATGGCACCGATGCGATCGGCATCGCCATCCGTGGCCAGGCCGAGTTGGCCGTGACCTGCGGCAATGGCACCTGCCAGCGCTCCCAGGTAACGGGCGATGGGCTCGGGATGGATTCCGCCGAACCCGGGATTCATCTCTTTTCGTACTTCGAACACTTCACAGCCGGTTCCCTGCAGGATTCCTTTGATTTGTCCTCGTCCGGAGCCGAACATCGAATCGACCACGATGTGTTGGGGATTGTCGGCGATGGCATCGAAATCGATGAGCGAACGTAGGTGATCGTAGTAAGCCGGGGTCGGATTGTAACGTTCGATGAGACCCGCTTTTCGAGCGCTCTCGTATTCCATCAAATTCGGCCCTCGGCCGCGTGCCTCGTTGTCGTTCAAGTACACCTCGACTCGCCGGCACTGTTCTCTCATCGCAGAACCGCCGTAGGCGGCTTTCAGTTTGACGCCGTTGTAACGCGGCGGGTTATGGGATGCAGTGATCATCACACCGGCGATTGCGCCGAGATGACGCACCGAGTAGGAAATTGTGGGTGAGGGGACGTCGGCGGAGGTGAGGTACACTTTGTAGCCATTGGCAGCGAGAACGCGTGCCGCTTCAACTGCGTAACGATCGGAGAGAAAGCGGGTGTCGAAACCGACGACCATGCGTTTCGGGTCGGGCTGCACGCCGCTGGCCAAGCCGTTGAGCCACTCCTCCGAAGCAACGGCGTCTGCGATTGCCTGGGCTACGAGACGGAGGTTGTGAAACGTGAATGTGTCCGAAATTACGGCACGCCAACCGTCGGTACCGAAATGAATGGGCATACATACTCCTCAAACGCATATTTGAGCGGCGGGATTGTAACAGCAGGCAGGGCGACGGTCAACCGGCGGAATGGTCATGCAGCGTGGATTTCCACTGTCAGGTGAAAGGATACTTGAGTCCCACGACGAGGTCGTTGAGATTGGTTCCACTGGGACCGGTGATCAATAAGGATTCCAGCGCTTCATGAAACGGGAAGGAGTCGTTGTTGTCGAGCGCTGCTTGCGGGTCGAGGCCGAGTTGGCGGGCGCGAGGAATGGTATCTCCGCTTACGATCGCGCCGGCAGCCGGTGTGGGGCCGTCCACCCCGTCCGTTGCCAGCGACATCAGTGCGCAATTGGGGCTTCCGTCGAACGTCAGCGCGGCGGCAAGCGCGAGTTCTTGATTGCGGCCTCCGCACCCATCTCCCTGGACATCGACGGTGGTTTCACCTCCCGCGAGCAGGCATACTGGTCCAGCTGCGCGCAGCAGGTCGTCGGCCAGACGTCTTCCTGCGATTCGTGCTTCCCCCTCCAGCCGCTGGGTGAGGATTCGTGTGGGAAAACCAAGTTCGCGGGCTTTTTCCTGTGCCGCTTGAACGACCAGGCGATTGTTGCCGATGAGAAAGTTTTTAGGCGGGGATGTTCGAGGCGATATCTTCCGGGTTTTGCTCAGCGTGCGCCGAATGCACTCGGGAACACGGTTCCACAACTGATACCGCGCCAACACGGCACGGGCCTGTTCGGGTGTCGGTGCACGCAGCACGGTGGGTCCGGAGGCGATCGCGGAGAGGCGATCCCCAATGACGTCGGATAGTATCAAGGAGACGACCCTGGCCGGTGCTGCCATGCGCGCCAGGCCTCCTGCCTTGATCTGGGAGATGGCGCGCCGCACGATGTTGATGGATTCGATCGCTGCGCCAGATTTCAACAGCAGTGAATTGAGTGTGCGTATGTCTTCCAGCTTGATTCCATCACGGGGAAGTTCCAGCATGGCGGATCCGCCTCCTGAAATCAACACCAGGACGAGATCGTCTGCAGTCGTCCCGGCGAGCATTTCGGCGACTGCGCTGCCTGCTTGCAAACTGCCTCGATTTGGAAGGGGGTGACCGGTATTGAAAACGCGCATCCCGCGCGGAAGGGTTCCCTTAAAATCGTTCGGCGCGGCGACCAGACCTGCAGTGATCAACCGATCGAGAATGCGCGCGGCAGCCCGGCTCATTGCGGGAGAAGCTTTCCCAAACGCCACTAGGAAGATGCGCATCTTTGCTTTTCGTCGAAGCGTCAGGTCATCGATCTGCAGCGTGTCTTTATGGACGCTCAACTTACGGCGTAACAGTAGCTCCGGGTCTGCAGCCGCCATCGCCGTGTTGCGAATGGTCTCTAAATGAGTTAAATAGTGGCGATATTTCAACATGAGCTTACGTGGATCAGCGCATGTCGACGGTCTTCAAAGCTTGTGGACGACACAAAGTGCTCCATACGGAAGCAGCAGAAACCGCCAGGGAGGAGAAATTCATCGCGGCTAATCCGATTGGCCGTTCGTGATCGACTGTGCGGCGCTGACTGCGGCGTTGGACGGCTTTACCCCGTCCCGAATTACGGCGGTGATGGCTTCATGGATGGCCGGTCCGAATAGCGCCAATGTTTCCGCGGGAAGTTCGGGCTGTACGATGGTCACCAGGCTGCTGGCCAAGGATGTTTCCGGACCTTCCGGCCACTGCGACAGTGCCAGGGTCGTCGGGGGAAGCATACCTAAGGCGTGCGTCCAGGGGCCGAGGAATTCCGGTTCTGTGAGCCAATCGATCATTTGTGCAGCGAGTTCTTGGCGTTCGGGGTCGTTGTTGACGATAGCCAGGGACCACGTTGTCGCAAATCCGGCACCCGGCTCTGTTTGCGTCGGTAGTGGGACGGCGGAGTAGGTGCGCAGATCGCTTCCCAGGAGGAATTCGCGTAGCGGCGCAACCGCACTGGTCGCTCGTTCGGAGACGAGCGCTTCCCAGGTTTCATCTGCGCTCGCATATTGGAGAGCGGTCGGCGACAAGATGCCAGAACTCCAGGCCGTGTTGTAGAAAGTAAGGACTTCGGTCAGGACGATGGGATCGATTGCGGGATCGCCGGCATCGTCGACGAGAGTACCGCCGAGCGCCAGGTACTGGGCGAGGCTGAATCTCGCCGCAGTATCGTTGGCCGGAAAAAGGAACGCATCGGGGCCGGCGAGAACATCCGACCAGGTCATCGGCGGCGTTTGAAAGAGAAAGGTGCGATAGGCCAGGATTTCTGTTTCGCTGGCGATCGGTCGGCCGTAGAAACTGCCCTCGATTCGAGTGGTAGAGACCGTATAGTCGTACCAGGCGGGAGACGCTGGCGCATCGAGGAACGCATCGAGGGGCGTGATCAAATCTTCGATCGCAGCCGCTTGCAGGGTTTCCGGGTTCAGACTGATGATGTCCGGCAGGACGCTCGGTGCAGCGACCATGGCAGTGGCAAGGCTTTGATACAGTCCTCCGACCCCCGTTTCATCCTTGATGCGGATTTCCACCTCCACACCGGAATGATTGGTTTTAAAGGCATCCAACCGTTCCCGGAATAGATCGCCAGCCGGACTGCCGTTATCCGGATCGAACGCAGGCGCAAGCCAAAGGCGCAGTATTTTCCCGGCCGTCTGAGATGACTCGGTCGGCGTAGCGGAAAGTGTTTGCACCGAAGGGACTGGCGTCATCGTATCTGGTGTGCTCGTCACATTTGCTGGAACGCAGGCAGAAAAAAGCAGTACCCAGAGTACGAGCAAAGTGCAGCGATATTTATCCATATCCACGGCATTATACTGCATACTCCGGAAAGTGGATTTTAGCGATTTGAAATTCGCCAGCGCCGTATAGCTGGTGAAATTTCGGTGATTGAAAGTACATAGGCGCCATCAGAATTATGGAATGGATGTGCTAGAATTTGACTCGATGGTAGCGTCAGATCAGATCCAACTGATCCTGGAAGGGATTCCGTCCAAGCCGGGTTGTTACTTGATGAAGGATTCGCGCGGGCAGGTGATTTACGTCGGCAAGGCCGTCAACCTGCGCAATCGCGTGCGTTCCTACTTCCATGCCTCCGCTGCACACAGCCGTAAAGTCAGCGAGATGCTCGAACACGTTGCCGACATTGAGTGGATCGTTGTTGGCTCGGAACTCGAAGCGCTGATACTGGAGATGACGCTGATTAAACGTCATCGACCCAAATACAACGTGCGCCTGAAGGACGACAAGCGCTATCCGTATATTAAAGTCCATTGGTCGGATCATTTTCCGAAAGTGACGGTGACCCGCCAGGTGCGCGACGACGGTTCCCGTTATTTCGGACCCTATACCAGCGTCTGGGCCGTACATCAAACGCTGGACGTTCTGCGCAAGATTTTTCCTTACCTGACCTGTGACCGCAGGATAACCGGAGAGGATTTAAGGGCTTGTTTGTACTACGATATCAAACTGTGTGCAGGACCTTGTATCGGCGCCATCGATAAGGCCGCCTACCGCAAGATGATCGACCACCTGTGCCGTTTTCTGCAAGGCCAGACCGCGCCCGTGGTCGAAAACCTGGAGGAGGAGATGCAGCGCGCCTCGGCCAGCATGGACTACGAACGCGCTGCCGTAATCCGGGACCAATTGCTCGCCATCGAGAAAGTCGTCGAACAGCAGAAGGTCGTCTCCCAGGAAAAGATCGATTCGGACGTCATCGCTTTTGCCAGAGACGATCGGGATGCATGTGTGCAGGTGTTCTTCATTCGCGCGGGACGCTTGATCGGGCGGGAGTATTTCGTCTTGGAGGGAACTCGCCAGGCGGACGACGTCGATCTCGTGCAATCTTTCGTCAAGCAATTTTATGCCGATGCGGCTTATATTCCCCACCGTGTACTGCTGCCGACCGAGATCGAAGAAAGTCAGATCATCGAAAAGTGGCTTCTCGAACGCAGGGGTGGAAAGAAAGTCCGCCTTGTCGTTCCTCACCGTGGAAAGAAAAGAGATCTGGTGCGCCTGGCCACCGAGAACGCAGCTGAAACGCTGGCCGCTCTCCGTGCCCAATGGGAGGCGGATCGCAGCAAGCACGTCGAAGCCGTGGCGGAACTGCAGTCGGCGCTTGACCTGGCGAAGCCCCCGAACCGCATTGAATGCTACGATATCTCGAACATACAAGGCACGGCAGCCGCGGGTTCGATGGTCGTCTTCGAGCAGGGCACACCAAATAAACGCCTCTACCGTAAATTTACGATAAAGTCGGTTAAAGGCCAGGATGATTTTGCCAGCATGGAAGAAGTACTCGAGCGCCGTTTTCGCCGCTGGAAGATCGCCGACGAGGAAGCGCAAAAACCCGGAGGGAAACTGGAGGCCGCTTTTGGATTTTTACCGGACTTGTTGATCGTGGATGGAGGCAAAGGGCAGCTGGGCCGTGCACTGAAGGTGTTGGATCAATATGGTCTCTCGAACGAGGTTCCCGTCGTGGGCCTGGCGAAAGGCCACGAGGAGCTGTTTCTGCCGCAAAATCCCAATCCCGTTCTGTTACCGCGCCGGTCCGAGGCGCTCTATCTCGTTCAGCGCATTCGTGATGAAGCACATCGATTCGCATTAAAGCATCATCACGTACAGCGGCGTCGCTCCGGATTGTCGTCCAAATTGGATCATATTGCCGGAATTGGTCCTGCGCGTCGAAAAGCGCTTATTCGTGTTTTTGGTGATGTAGATCGTATTCGTGGCGCGAAAGTAGAAGAGCTGATGCAGGTTCCCGGCATCAGCCGGGGTCTGGCCGAGCGTGTGAAGGCGGAGTTGTAAGCATTCATGGAGGGGCAGATGCGTGTTGCCTGGATCGTTGATGACGATGACGAAATGAGTCAAGCGGTGAGCTTGATGCTAAAGCTGTTGGATTATAACTGTGAGATCTTTCGCGATGCACGCAGTACGGGCCGACAAATGCTCCAGGGTCGTAAGCCGGATGTTTTCGTTCTGGACATCAACATGCCGATCGTTTCGGGAATTGACTTGCTTCAATTTATTCGCACGCGCCAGGGTTTTCAGCAAATTCCGGTCGTGATGTTGTCTTCCGAAACCACAGACGCACAGGTGGATGAAGCCATGCGGGTTGGCGCGGACGCATTCGTATTCAAGCCGGTCACCCTCGAAGAATTGGAAGAAGCGCTTGCAGCCGCGATTCGCAAACGCTCATAATCCGGGCAATTTCGGCGCGGTATCGTCCTCGGAAGCAGAATCTTGACCGTTTTCTCCCCGGTTTGCCATAAGGACGTTGGAATTCGATGGGTGCCCGTTATTCAACGGGCGGCGGCTCGATGAGCAGCCCAAGCCTCGCCGCGGCCGTACAGAGGTGCGGCCAATCCTGCTCGTGGATTAAAATCGCTGTCGGCCCGAGTGTTTCCTGCAGATAGCGCGCCGTGGAGCGGTTGTTCTGCAGAAGTTCCAGGGTTTGCACATCGTGCACCTGCAGGATCAGGCGGCGTTCGATCCACGCTTCCGATCCTCTTTCGGACCAACGCTCCAGTGCTTCGATCAACGTGGCGGGCATATCTTTTTCCGCAGCGGAGCTTAGGATGGAAAGTATGTGAGTCATTTCCAGGCCCTGGTCTTTGGCCGCGACCAGCGTGGCCGGTGTGATTCGGTAGAGATAGTTGTCCTCGTCGATCGGTTCCCATTTCGTAAAACGTGCGATTTGATACCGCAATGAACGAACGGCGCGGCGTGGTACACGCAAGCGGCCGTCCGCCCACAACGTCGCCGAAGCCGAACTCTCCTTGATCGTAAGAGCGGAGTCGGATTCGAACAATAGTGAGATGGCCGGGGTGAGCCGAAAGATTGTCGGAGTCTCGTGCTCCGACTTAATCCCGAGGTCCGCCACGCCCAACCAGTGGAGTGGCCCCAGCAGCAGGAAACGCAGCAATGCGCCATCGACCGCGTCCCAATCGTCGAGGTCATGCAGGATCGAACCCGTACGCTTGTCTTTGAAATACCAGGAAGTAAAGTCACCCCCGGGGCGTTGGAAGGCCGGTTGGCGTATGTGCACGTCTTCGACAAAGCCGTTCAACCCCCACCATGTCCCATGCGGAATCTCCTGCATGAGTTGAAGCGCTGCCCGGCGGGATGCGTTCGGTTCGTTCGGCCAGCTTTCTCCCGAGTGTTCCAGGTGCGCAATCCCTTGCAGATCGTTCCATTTCGTGGATTGAAGCCATGTGAGCAACAGAGTCTTAAGCGCCTCTGCGCGGGAGGCCTCCAGGAAAATTCGCGTGTTTTCCGGATTTGGAGCAAGAGGTTTGGTATTCAGGATAGAGGCTTCGCGCAGCATGCAAATCAGGAATGCCAGCGAATCGGGTTGTAACAGAAAGGAGGCCAGGCGGATGCCTCGCTGCTGGCTGAGGGTATCGCCCTTCTGCGGCTCTTTTCGAAGGGCGGCAAGAATCGTAGTGGCGTCATCCACTGCGGCCGAGGACGTGGCGATGCGGACGGTGGGCGTTTCTGCAGGGTGTCCAAGCGGTTCGACTTCGCGCCGCCGAGGTTGTGGCAGGATGCGCGCCAAATCGCCGGGAATGAAGGCAAACTCCAATGGACCGGTTTCGCTGTCCCCAAAGGCGCGCGCGATCAAACCTCGATACCAGAGTGATTCGAGTGCCGAAGCGGGAGACCGCCATGGTTTTTCCCGATCCCGACGGGCAGCTCCCATCTCGCGCAGTGGACCAAAAATGCGTGTCAGATCGGAGAGCGGTGCTTGGCCTCCATGACGCTGGATGTAGACCAGTGTCTTACGAACAGTGGAGGGCAAGGACTGGACGATTTCTTGCACGGTGGGCGCATCCAGCATTTGCTTGGCGAGAGATTGCGCCACCTGGCGCGAGGAAGCCGAGGGAGCATCGAACCCCCAAAGTTCGGAGATGATCCGCAGTTGACCGAGGTCATAATCTTCGAGCGTTCGCTGCAATGTCCTCATGGCTGCAGTACGCAGTTTCGCGCTTGTCTTGCTTGTCTGCAAGTATCTTGTGCCGGGCTAACGGATGATTTCGATCGCTTGCGGCAGCACTTCGAATTTGAGCTGTTTTATTTTTGAGCCAAAACCAGCGAAGACCTCGCCATCGATGTGCGCTGTGAACGGTTCGTCGGACACGAGTTCGAGCTGGCGGAACGATCCCAAACGAACTTGTTCGAATCGGCCGTGCGTGCCGCGCATCACTTCCGGTATCAGGCGGAACATCATCAGACGCGACACGTGCCGGATCATGACGTAGTTGAAGATTCCATCGTCAGATTTCGCACCCGGTGCAACGTAGAATCCACCACCTTCACGCGGGCCGTTGCAGAGCACCAGCATGAGTACGTTCTGCTCGATCGTTTCTGAGTCTGTCTTGATGATCATGTGCGGTGCGTCGTGGTTACGCAAGATGGTTTGGATCACTGCCCAGAGGTACATGCCAAAGCCTTTGATGCGGGTAATGCTGTAGGAATGGATCGTGACTGCCGCATCGAAGCCGATTCCCAGGGTGTTGTCCACAAATTCCGTTCTTCCGGAATCGTCCGTTACGCGACCGAGATCGATCGACTTGCTCTCACCGGAGTAGGCGCGCTGCATGGCCATTTCGGCATCTTCCGCGATTCCGTTGTTCGAACAGAAATCATTTCCCGAGCCGAGGGGTACGGCAGCCAGTTTGGGGCGCTTCTCGGCCGGCGAGCGCATGAGCCCGTTTACGACTTCGTGGACCGTGCCGTCGCCCCCGAGCGCGGCGATCACTTCATAACCGTCCAGGCAAGCCTGTTCTGCGAGAGCGGTGGCGTGTCCGGGGTATTCCGTCGCAGCCCAGGAACCGCCACCGCTGCGTTCGACAATCGATTGCAGCACCATGGCCGTGTTCCAGGCCCGTCCACGATTGGCGTGTGGATTGAAGATCAATTTCATTTTCTTGTCCATTGTATCGGCTCCCTCGTTGCAGTCGAAATTCGCCCCACTCTTATGAAATAACTCTGGGCATAATGCCGCCGGTGATTATGTCGGATAGCCACTAGTACTTTTTTTAAGCCTAACGTTCCTTGACTTATATCGCTGTGGTTATTAAATTGGAGTTGTGCGAGCTCCAG
>CAYYVY010000041.1:0-23869 GCA_964475265.1 uncultured Anaerolineaceae bacterium
TTCCTGGACATCTTCAGGGATGGACGTGTCATCGGAATCCTGGACATCCCGACCGTAGATACCGAATGCTGGCAGACCTTTTTGGCTATGGCCAGCCAGCGCCGCGGCCAGATAGACCGCACCAGGCCGTTCGGTACCATTGAAGCCCCAAACTGCTTGGGGAATCAACGGATCCATATCCATCGTTTCTGAGCCATAGCACCAACACGGTGTTACGGTCAATGAAACTCCGACACCTTCTCGAGCGAACATATCAGCGCATCGAGCGGCTTCGGCAACACCACCGATTGTTGTGTCGGCGATGACACACTCAACCGGCAAACCGTTAGCATGGCGCACGTTTTCGCTCAGAAAAGCAGCCACATTTTTCGCCATCCGCATTGTTTGCTCTTCGAGTGATTCTCGCACCCCCTGCAAACGACCATCGATGGTGGGACGGATTCCGAATTTTGGCATGCTGCCGATAAGGCGATTCGTGGGAGGGTTTATATTCATTTTTCACTCCTAGACAATGCTGTTTTTTCTATTCCTGAGGAATAGAGACTGCCCGTAATTCTTGGAGAGTTCTCCTGTTCCTTTCCGCACTTTCTTAAACCGCGCGCAGAACGCCAATCACTACACCTTCATTGGTGCCAAAGAAACCCGCTGAAACGCAAGCTTTTTCCATAGAACATCCCTGGTAAGGCATAGATCTCCCGGATTGGTTGTGGCTTGTCTGTATGGCATGAATGGGTTCTGCCAAACAGCCAATCTGACGGATGGTGCTCGTACTACATCAAGGTAAAGCTTCAAGCCCCGATACTGCTACCACTCGATGCTCGAACGATCGTTTTCGTTGGGAAGACGACTTTTTGAAACGACTCATCTGCTGGATTCTTGATTCGATCCAATAACAATTGAGCCGCTTGCTGACCCATTTCATCGGCCGGTTGGATGACTACCGTAAGAAACGGTTCCAGGGTATATGCTGGTGGAATATCATCAATCGCTACGAGTGCCATATCCTCTGGAATGCGCAATCCTTTTTCTTTCAACGCTTGCATCGCGCCGATGGCAATGAAGTTGTTGGCTGCGAATATTGCAGTAGGACGTGGATTCATAGCAGTAACAATTCGAGCCTGTTCATAGCCCGACTCCTGCGTGAAATTGCCCCAGAAGATCATGTCGTCGTTAACCGCAATGTCAGCATCCGCTAGCGCCCTTTGGTAACCAACTGTGCGGTCAATGGCTGTCGACACATTCTTTGGACCTGCCAGCATCGCAATATAGCGATGCCCTAAGGACAGAAGATGCTGTACGAGCTGACAGGCTCCTTCTTCAGAATCTGCCCGGACGACGTCAACATCGACGTTGGATACTTGGCGATCTAGTACTACAACCGGAATCCCCTGCCTCTTGATCAACTCGATGGACTTGGGTTCACTGCAAGCCGGCACGAGTAAGATTCCATCGACACGACGCCGCAAAAGCATCTGCAGATACTGTTCCTGTTTGGCTTCTGATTCATCCGTATTGCAGAGGATGATGGAATACCCATTCGCTTGCGCTACATCTTCTATACCGCGGGTTACTGTTGTCCAAAAGGGGTTTGTTATATCGGTAATTACCACCGCCAGGGTCATGGTTTGCTGAAATCGCAAGCTAGGTCCTAACATGTTTGGGACATAGCCCAATTCTTCGATAGCCGCTTCAACGCGTTCACGGGTTGCCTGGCTGACATAACCAGAATTATTCAATGCGCGTGAAACGGTGATCGGAGCAACGCCGGCTAGTTTGGCAACATCACGGATCGTAGCCATTCAAGATCCCGACTTTATGCTGAAAACGCAACCTGGTACGCA
This sequence comes from uncultured Anaerolineaceae bacterium, assembly GCA_964475265.1. Lineage (GTDB taxonomy): Bacteria > Chloroflexota > Anaerolineae > Anaerolineales > E44-bin32 > WVZH01. The sequence continues at coordinate 1,842 of CAYYVY010000041.1, forward strand.
TACCATGGTATGCATACCATCCTACCATTAATAAAAACTGACGATCAATAGGTTACGGACTAACCCAAACCGTCTGAAATTATGCGTAACTCCTGCATGGTATAATCCGCGCGTGTCGACGCCAAGCAAGCCACCATCTTGGATTTCGGGGAAACATGTCCCAACCACCCCAGCAACAAACCGGCAATCATCAATCATCCATGATCCAGCGCGTGGCGCTGTTCGTCACATGCCTGGTCGATCAGCTTATGCCGGAAATCGGCGTGGCCGCCACACGGCTGCTGCGCCGCGCCGGATTCCAGGTCGACTTCCCCACCGAGCAGACTTGCTGCGGGCAGCCATTTTACAACAGCGGCTTTCGTACAGAGACAGCCCGGCTCGCCAGGCACACCATCGAAGTCTTCGAGGATTACCCGGCGGTCATCTTGCCCAGCGGATCCTGCGCCGCCATGATCCGCAGCGAATATCCCCACCTTTTCCAGGATCAGCCCGAGTGGCATGAGCGTGCTCTCAAGCTGGCTGCCAAGACCTTCGAACTCAGCCAATTCCTCGTAAATCACGCTCACTGGCAACCATCGAGGCGTCTCGGGGTTGGCGCCGTGACGTACCACGACTCGTGCCACGCCAACCGCATGTTGGGCGTACGCCAAGAACCGCGCCAGCTGCTGCGCTCCGCCGGATATGCCATCAAAGAGATGGCCGAATCGGATCGCTGCTGTGGTTTCGGTGGATTGTTCTCGGTGCGATTACCGGAAACCTCCAACGCCATCACCGCCGAGAAGCTGCGGCTGGCCGCCGAGACGGGTGCCCAGATGCTGGTGACTATCGACCCGGGCTGTCTGATGCAGATGCGCGGTCTAATTGATGCTGGTGGTATCCGAGCCGAGCACATCGCAGTCGTCATCGAGGAAGCTACTCGATGAGTGCCACGTTTCGCCAGTTCCGGTCGCGTGCCGCACGTGCCATACATGATGAGCACCTCCAACAAGCGCTAGATAAAACGACCGGAATTTACCGCCTGGGACGGGTCGAAGCACTGGGCAAGCTGCTCGATGCCGAAGCCCTGCGCGATCATCTAAAAGCTATCCGTTCGTCAACGCTGGCCCGGCTGGCCGAGCACCTGGAAACCTTCGAGCGCCAGGCAACGGCAGCGGGCGCTCACGTTCATTGGGCGCGTGATGGCGCTGAGGCCAACGGCATCCTTATCGACATCGCCCGGCGGTATAACGTCCATCTGGCTGTCAAGAGCAAATCGATGGTCAGCGAAGAGATTCGAACGAACGATGCGCTCGCTGCAGCGGGCATAAAGCCGGTCGAGACCGATCTGGGTGAGTGGATTATCCAGTTGGCGGGGGAACCGCCATCACACATCGTCTGCCCGGCGATTCACAAGACACGAGAGCAAGTTGCGGATTTGTTTCGTCGCGAGTTGAACCGTCCGATCTCTGCGGAAATCCCCGCGCTGACCAACGAGGCGCGGCGAGCGTTACGAGAAAAATTCCTGGCCGCCGGATTAGGTATCTCCGGAGCAAACATGGCTGTGGTCGAGACGGGCAGCATCGTACTGGTGACCAACGAGGGCAACGGCCGCATGGTAACCAGCCTTCCGCCGGTCCACGTTGCCGTGATAGGAATCGAGAAGCTTGTTCCCACTTGGGCTGATGCGGCTGTCTGGCTGGAATTGCTCGCCCGCAGCGCGACCGGACAACCCTTATCGATCTACACCAGCGTCATCACCGGACCGGCTCGCCCGGGTGATCCCGATGGCCCACAGGAAGTGCATCTCATCCTGCTGGACAACCATCGCAGCGATCAGATCGGCACAGTTTACGAAGAAGTCTTGCAGTGTGTCCGCTGCGGAGCCTGCCTGAGCGTCTGCCCGGTCTACTGGGAAGTGGGCGGGCATACCTATGGTAGTCCTTACAGCGGGCCGATTGGAGCCGTCGTCAGCCCACTGCTGTTCGGAATGGAAGGTAACGAGGCTCTGCCCCACGCCAGTTCGCTTTGTGGGGCTTGTCTGGAGGTATGTCCGGCGCGTATTGACTTGCCAAGAATGCTGCTTGAGTTGCGCAACCAGGAGGTCAGGGAACGCATCATGCCCTGGCACGAGCGGATCGCAGAGCGCTTCGCAGCCGGCGTGCTGGCAGGTCCCAGGCGTTGGTCTTTTCTGGCCGATCTGGCCCGCTGGCTCCTGCGCCCGATAACCCGGAACGCATCGCTCCGGCTACCCGGGCGCCTCAATCCGGTCCAGCCCAGAAAATTACCGGGTTTATCTCGCCGTTCTTTCCGCGCAATCTGGCAGGACGGGCAATTCGAGGATGAGGCATGAGTACCGGGCGTTGTAGCGTGAATATGGATGGCCATAATCTAAGTACTGTGAGCGAATATGACGGCTCGTGAAGAAATTCTCGGTCGATTAAAACGTATAACCCGCCCGGAGGCAGTTCCTCCGGCATGGCAGTCTCGGCGGCAGTATGCTGATTTGGCCGATGCCTTCACCAAAGCCCTCATCAGCGTCAAGGGAGAGGTCATCCGGGCCAAGAATCTGGAGGAAGCGCTGAGGCAGCTGGGCAGTTTGCTCGAAGATCTACAGGCACGGCAGGTGGTCGCGAACGACGAACCGCCACTTTCTGATATTGACCTCTCTAACCGTTGGCCGTCGCTGGATTGGCACATCGTCGGGCGCACTTCCGGCGATCTGCGCGCATTCTGTGCATCGGCCGATGTGGGATTGAGCAGCGCCAGCGCCGCCCTGGCTGAGACCGGCTCGGTGGTCATCGAAAGCGGGGCTGGGCGCAGCCGCCTCTCCACCCTGCTGCCGCCGGTACACATCGCCCTGGTCTCTACGGCAGTGCTGACGCCTGACATCATCACCTGGTCAGTCGCCCGCCAGGGCACAGCGCTGCCCGCCAACCTGACGCTGGTCAGCGGCCCCAGCAAGACCGCAGATATCGAGCAAACACTGACCATCGGCGTCCATGGCCCAAAGCGATTTATCGTCATACTCTATGATTGATTGATGGATGGTTGATTCCCGGAGGTCGACCAGGTTAACCGCGATTCCCGGGCCAGGTCTATCGGCGTTCAATCTGACAATCTAATTCAGCGAGGCGCTATTTCGTCTTGCCTTCATGTCTCAGAGGCATTCCAACCTGGTGAGAAACCGCCGCAACATGCGAATCGGCACGCTCTCTATTCTTCGATGATCGTGCGGATAAGTCGAGATGTGCAGTTTACGAATGAATTGATGCACACGCTGATTTCACCGGAACCATCACCAACCCGGATCGCCGTGAAATAGAAACGTATGTCAAGTTTGCTGCCGGCAGGAATGGGGGATTGGAACTCATAGGTGTGAAAGGCATCGGCGATTTCCGTAAAGTCAACGTATGCAGGTTCGGTTCCGTCCACGATGACGCCATCCAGATAACTTACGTCGATATCGATGCTGTCCAACGTCTGTTCTACGTCTGCCAAATTCGTGATCTCTACCCGAAGGATGAACTCATCGTCCAACGAAACTGCGGCAGGGACGATCACATCGACTTCGATATCCTCCGGTGTTTGCGTCACCCACTTGAGAAACGACCCCCCCAGAACGATCACGAAAAGTATCATCCCCAAACACAAAATGCCACAGCCGGTCACGATCCACAGTACCACTTTTCGGTTCATGGTGATTTCCCTTTGCGAATTGCATTTTCTCCAAACAACTTCATAAAGATTATCCGGGCAGGCATCGCAACCCGATACCTATCCAGCAGCATTTTGCTACAGAACGAACGCATCACAAGTTAAAGCTGTCGTGTATTTTGATGATGCCGGGAGCAACCTTCTTGAACGAAAGCCGGATCATCTACTGGAAATGGCAACAGCTTCTTCATCTATATACTCGTAGACTCAGCGATATTCCGGCAGCCAATCGCCATGCGCCTCGATGAGTTCGTCCACCAGGTGCTGGATTTGATTCGCATCAAACTCTGCTGCGGTGTGCGGATCGAGCATGGCGGCGTGGTAGATGTGCTCCCGCTTGCGGGTCAGCGCAGCCTCCACAGTTAGCGCCTGAACGTTGATGTTGGTTTGCATTAACGCCGCCAGGTGTGGGGGCAACGCTCCAATCCGCGTGGGTTGAATGCCGTTCCTGTCAACCAAGCAAGGCACTTCCACGATACAATCATCCGGCAGGTTATCGATCAAGCCACGATTGGGCACGTTTCCGTACACCACGCGAGGGACGCCCGCCTCCATGCTGTGAATGATCAGCGGTGCGTATTCCCCGCTGGGTGTCAGAGAGAAAATCTCATCGACGTATTCGAGCGGTATTCCTCCGGCTTCCGGCAGTTCGGATCTCGGCGTATCGAGGGCAACCTGCGGATTTTCCAGAATGGCTCCCATCGCATTCCACATCTTGATTTGTTCTTCACAGCGCCGCGTGTACTCGTCTAGCGGGATGTTGAAGCGTTCGATCAAATCGGGGCGATCGCGCTTGATGAACCAGGGCACGTATTCGGCGAAGTGCTCGCTCGACTCGGTCACAAAATAGCCCAGACGCTCGAGCATCTCGTAGCGCACGCGATTCCAATCCGGTACACGTCCTTCAGCGACAACCTTATGGAGCCGAGGGTATAGATCTTCGGTCCCCCGCGAGCTCTTCCTCTCGAAGCGCAGGTAAAAAGCCATGTGATTGATTCCGGCGCAGAGGTAGTCGATCTCCTCAGTGGGGACATCGATATCGGCGGACAGCTGCATTACCGTGTTTTGTACGCTGTGACACAGCCCCACCGTGGTAATTTCGCTCGCCCGGTTGACCGACCAACAGTTCATCGCCATGGGATTGACGTAGTTGAGGAAAGTGACCTGCGGGCATAATTCTTCCATGTCGGCGCACATTTCCAGCAGCACGGGAATGGTACGCAATCCGCGAAAGATACCGCCGATTCCCAGCGTGTCGCCGATTGTCTGCCGCAGTCCGAATTTCTTGGGAATCTCGAAATCGACAACCGTAGCCGGCTTATAACCGCCCACCTGAATCATACAAATGGCGTAGTCGGCGCCATCCAGCGCTGCACGGCGATCGGATGTGGCTTCGATGCGCGGGCGGGCGTTCACAGCCCGGGCGACTTTTTGGGCCACGATCTCCGAGGTACGCAGACGTTCTGGGTCGATGTCGTGCAGGCAGATGATAGATTCTGACAATTCAGGAAAACTGAGAATATCCACCAGTAGCCGCTTGGTGAATACCGTACTTCCCGCCCCGATGAAAGTGATCTTGCACATTGTCAATAACTCTTCTCATCTCGCTTCAGACCAACATTGTAATCGAGTTCAAGTTCCATGACTTATTCAAGTAGCAGCCTGAGTCCTCTAAATGCGTCAAACTTTTCACCATTCGACCTGGAGATATTCTTTACAGCCCTGAATATGGACAAATCGCATCAAGCAATCGCTCGAGATCACACAGGATTTTCAAACTACATTTGCCGGGATTTGACGAGAGTGTTCCGGGCAAGCGCTCTGGTCTTCCAGGAAAAAATGATCCATGACAGAAAAAGGACGAGCGTTGCGTGATAAGCCCCGTATAAAAAACGGACAGGATTTTCACTTAAAAACAAGTAAGGCAGATTGAATGCAATTGACAATGCCACTGCCGATTTCCTATCCCCAATGTACAACGGGATTACGCCGATTGTAAAAAGCGAAAGCATGCTATTCCCTGCGGCATATGGGGAGAGAAGAAGCGATGCTGATATTAAGAAACCCGCTTTGGTCCGATCGATCGAATGGCGTGAGGAAAAGATAATATATAGGGAAAAACCGAAGATCGCACCCCAGACACAGCAAATAACGATGGGTGTGAATTTTAAGCGGGTCAAAGCTGCTAAAAGACTGATATCCATAATGCTTCCACGTTGTTCGTTTGCGATCATTGAATCGATCCAATCCGCCCCATAAACCAGCATGAAAAGCGCTACGATGACAAACGTAACGATACTCGCTTGTAAAATTCTCTTCCATGGCCATTTATTAAAGAGGTAGAAAGGAAGCGCAACGAACAGAAGCCATGTGGTTTGGGGTTTTACCGAGGCAACAAGAATTCCGACGGATAACAGCCATGCATTTTGCTTGCGGAGTGCATATAGCAGCGTGAGAACACCTGCAATCGTTAAAACCTCGAAGTTGCCATCTGCCATGGTGCGTAGAGATGGATAGGAGATCACCAATAACACAGTCACGGGTATTCGCAGTATATTCTGAATTTTGCGCGGTACACTGACGATCTCAGCAACGAGTGTCATCAATATTAAGATCCCCCAACTGGATCGATATGAAAGTAATCCTAAAGGTAATACTGGAACGATGCTCCAGGGAGGGTTCCTTAATCCGCTTCCATATCGAGGCAGTCCACCTTTGAGACTAAACCACAAAGCATGCCAATCGAGTCCAAATCCGAATTCTTCAATGGGTAAACGTTTAAATAGATACACGAAAACGATGGCTGTTATTATCAATAATACGCCAGCTAACAAGCAACTTGGAATCGATTTTTTCATGCTTACATCCACGCAATCTTACACATTTTCAATGTACTATTCAATTACAAATGGTTCACAGAGGCTTTTGGTAATGTAGGTAACTGATCGATCCCGGGGAAAATACATATCCCGCAAACAGGCCATTGCAATTTAACAATCTATAGAATAAGCGTTCCCATTGTTATTACAGTCGAGATATTTTAAATCAAATGACACCATAGGCAATCTACAATGGCATCACTTATGGTGTCAAGCCGTCCAATCTCGTCTACTCGCGATTTGAAATTTATTCAACGAAGTACAAAGAAGTCTCATCCAAGAAGGCCCACTGTCCACCGGATGCGATGACTTTCAGCCCGACCGTGCAAGTTCCATCGGTGACGTTGACATTTTCAATGGTTGGCGATTTCCAGTTTAACCATCCATTCGTATCGATGTCTACCGTCAAGATCTCTCCACCACAGTCGGCGAACAACTGCAGGACGTCTTCACCGCCGCCACCCTGAATCCACGCACTCACAACGTAGTTCCCATTTGCCAAACCTGTAATGGTCTGCGAGACAGTGAATTCAAAAGCATCGTCCGCCCAGTAATGCATGGCGTATTTCCCCTCATGCAGGTTCTGGCGTTCGTTGCTGATATCGACGGCCCCCGTATCTCCGCTTGCGACCCATGGGCTAAAATCGCCCGATTCGAATCCGGCATTCACGAGGTAGTTCTTCTCTCCACCCGTCGTAACGCTGGCGGTGGCCTGCAAATCCGAACCTTCGATGCTGCCGGTCAGTTCATGGACCCCGGCTTCCTCGAGCCACTCAGCGGGGATATCATCCCACGTCACGAGTGTATCCCGGATCGAATCATCGGAGTATACCGCTTTCACGGTGGGCGGAAGTACGATCTCCTCATCGAAGGCAAAGGCGGCTGCGATGGGATACACAGCAGTGATGGTCGCGGGAATGAAATCACCGCTCTGCTCTGGTCTGACCAAATTGAATACGTTTATCGAGGGCAGTGCATTTCCTTCGAAATCGAGCAACGCTTGGTTCTCCCAGGCGTTCCCCTCCCCCGTCGCCCAACCAGCGCCCTCGACAGGGATCCATTCCGGTTCCCAGTAGAAGATGCCAAGGCCTCTTCCATCTGGCACGTTCGAAACGGCCTCGATAACATCCCGAATGGCCGTTGCTTGACCCTGTACAGTGGCCTTGTAACCGCCAAATTCCTCACTGGGAAATAAATTGGCCAATCCATCGGCGTCTTCCCGGGTGAAGGCATAGGCAGCCTCGAGCACCACGAGGTCCTTTCCGTACCGGGCGCTGATGTCTTCCATGTTATGGACAAAATCTGCCATCGGTCCATGCCAGTAGCTGTAATAAGAAAGCCCGATGACGTCGAAATCCACATCGCGCGCAGTCAACTCATCGAACATCATGCGGTAGAGGCTGTTGTTTCCACCATCCGCAAGATGGATGATGACCCTGATCCGATTCTCGGGATCATCGTTGTTCGAATCGTTATCACGCACGGCTTGAATGCCCGATTTTAGCAGGTCGGCAAAGCCGTCATATCCACCTACGATTTCATCGCCTTCACTGTAAGTTTTTCCTGCCGGCCACATCATGCCGCTGTTGACCTCATTTCCCAACTGCACCATGTCGGGCATCGCAGCGGCGTCCTGGAGAGTCTGGAGTACGTTCGCCGTGTAATCGTAAAGCGCTTGATTCAACGCTCCCGCATCGAGTCCCACCCATGCCTTGGTCATGTCTTGATTGCCGGGATCGGCCCACCAGTCGCTGTAATGAAAATCGAGCAGGAACTTGAGACCCAGGGCTTTGGCGCGCGCGGCAATCGCCACGGTCGTATCCAGATTATTATTCCCGCCGCCCAAAGGTTCTCCATTTTCATCCGTGGGATCGTTCCAGATTCGCAGGCGGATCCAATTCACACCGTGCGCCTTAAGAATCTCCAGAGCGTCCGCTTCTTCACCGTTAACGTAGAATTTTCCACCGTTGTCCTCGATCTGTTTCAGCATGGACACGTCGGCGCCCATGATTAAATCCGGGCTGAGTCCTTCGACGGGGTTGACGTGGAAATCGGATTCCTCCTGAGTAGTAACTGTGGGGATCGGCTCTCTGGTTGCAGTTGGGGTGAGTGTTGGTGCAGGAGTCTCACTGGGACTACATGCTGACAATGCGAGACTTAACGCGCTTCCAAGAAAGAATAAAATACTGTACTTCCTCATGATCTACCTCCTCCTCCGTTACACTTTGCAATCTCAATATTCTACACGTGATGTCTACACATGTCACGTCTAGAAAACGGCTTGGTTGAATTGGCGGCTCCCCGGGATTTATGGACTTGTGATGTAGAATATCAGGCTGTTGTGTTTAAATGAGGGTCACGCATGCGCTTGGTCAGACGTTGATGAGCGCGATGATCCCTCCCGCAATAAAAAAGACGATGCCGATGAGCAGGGTTCCCCATGCGCCGCGAGTCGAGCCCGGCTCCAAGACAGTCTGGGAGGGATTTTCGGGATTGTAATAGACATTGACACGCTGCCCAGTCTGATATGCCAGTTTCGACTCAGCCCGAGCTTGTGATGGATAATGCCATGTGGAGCCGATATTGATCTGATCGCCGCTGAATTGCTGTCCGCTGATCGTGTAGCTGTAGACGACACGCGGCGTGTACCTTCTCGTCGTCATACCGTCCGAGTCCGTTGAAACGCTCATATCCACCGTGGCGGCGATGACTTGACCTTCGACATAGGGCCAACTTGCGCTAGCCTTGCCCATACGAAAATGTACGACTCCCCGGACGAGTGCGAACACCCCAATCCCGGCGAAAACCAAACCGAAGATTATGCCCATTTCCTCTCCCCTCCTGTTTATTCCGTAGTCGGATGATCGTGCCCTGTGCGCACGAACACAAGGCGCATCCGAGTGCTGAATTCGCAGCCGCGAAGCGGCCATGCGCGCATCAGGGAATCCACTTTCACCACACATCTCGATCACGCAGATTGCGTCCTGCTCCTACTGGATGAATCGAGACTAACCGGATCTTGCAGCCAATTCCTCAAAAAACTCACTCGCCAAGATCGGGGAAAGCTTCGAGCAAGGCCGGGTGCACGAGTTTCCCACCTCGCATGTTGAGGGCGTCCTGGTGGCCTTTGGATTGGGCCAGGAAGGAGTCGAGCCCCAGTTTAGCGAGTTGGCGGCAGTACGGCAGCGTGGCATGCCCGAGCGCCTGGCTGCTGGTACGACTCACCGCGCCCGGGATGTTGGCCACGCAGTAATGCACCACACCATCGACCTCGTAAGTAGGGTCGCTGTGGGTCGTGGGACGGCTCGTCTCGAAACATCCCCCCTGGTCGATGGACACATCCACCATAACGGCGCCGCGCTTCATGGTTCTGATAATATCCCTGGTGATTAGGACGGGCGCTTTTCCGCCCGGGATGAGCACCGCGCCGATGATCAGGTCGGCGTATCTGGCGTGGTAGGCAATGGCGTGGGGATCTGAAAATACCGTGGTAACGTTGGCAGGCATCACTTCTTCGATATAGCGCAGTCGATCGAGGTTGATGTCCATGACGATGATGTTCGCCCCCATCCCTGCCGCAACTTGCGTGGCAGCCATTCCAACCACTCCAGCACCAAGTATGAGCACGTTGGCCGGCTTGACGCCGGTAACACCGCCGAGGAGGACGCCGCGTCCGTGACGCTGCTTTTCCAGAGATTTCGCCCCCTCCTGAACGGCCATCTTGCCCGCCACCTCGCTCATGGGCGTAAGCAGCGGCAGCCTGCCCCGCTCGTCTGCCAGGGTCTCAAACGCCACAGCCGAGATACCGGATTGGAGGCAATCCAGCGTTAGTTCCCGGGAACTGGCGAAGTGAAAGTAGCAAAACAGAATTTGCCCTTTTTTCAACTTCGCTATCTCCCTGGGCTGCGGTTCCTTGACTTTGATGACCAATTCCGATTTCGCATAAATCGCTTCCCAGGAATCCTCGATGATCGCTCCGGCGTTGACGTAATCCTGGTCGAGATAGCCGCTTTCCAAACCAGCTTCTCGCTCGATCAGCACTTCATGACCATCTTTGACCAGAAGCTCTGCACCTACCGGCAACATCCCGACGCGATACTCGTCGGGCTTTATCTCGCGCGGCACCCCGATAATCACATCGACCTCCTTTGTCTGTTCGGTAAATTTAATTATAGATAAATCTGCAGGTCAGGCCACGCAGGTGCTGGCTGTATCGTCTCCGAGAAAAATGGAAATTCAGATGTGGGTCGTTCAACGGGACATCCCCGTAGACTCGCGATCGAAATTATGACGCCGGATGCACAGGTCATTCCTCGATCCGGGCCAGCTTCTTCTTCACTTTCGTCAAATGGTCTTTTCCATAATGATGGATGTTAACTTTGAGCATCTGTTCAGGCGTGATAGATTTGTCTTTCCAGAAGCTGACGGTCCACATCGATTCCGGGATCTGTTTGTAGCGCTGAATGAATGCCTCGCCGTTGGCAACGAATTCATCGAACACGGAATCCCAGGATTCATCCTTTCGTATTTCGACCGAGGCTTCGTTGAACTTCACGATGCTTTCCCAGTACGGTGGGTCGTTACCCGCCTCCAGCGCATCTACGATGTCGATGAAGTAGCGGTCCCAACCGGCGAGATGGGCGACGACGTCTTGCAGACACCAATGATCGAAGAGAGCATCCGTGCGCTTCGAAGCAGGAAACTGGCGCAGGACATCGATGAATTCTGCGCGGATATCCTGGAAGCGCCCCAGTAATTTGTCCATTATTTTCCCTCGTTTCACTTCCTAGACGTAGGAACGCAAGAGATAGTAGAAGTATGCCGCCACTTCTCGCGGTATATACAGCAGATCGCGCAGCCCCCAGTACACGGCGTTGGCGGAATACACCGGCGATACGCCAAAGCGCTTCAGTGCCAGCTTCGTTCGGGGAACGTGAAAATACTGCGTGATGATCAATACACTTTGCATGCCGTTTGTGCGCATGATCCAAGACGCGTTCCGAGCCGTCATGTATGTGTCCGTCCCATCGCTGTCGATGAATATACGTTCCGCAGGCACTCCGTGATCGACCAGGTAGGTCGCCATCACCTGCGCTTCGTCGTACCCCTCCCAACCCACTGCGCCGCTCACGATCAAATACTCGAAATAGCCTCGCTCGAATAAATCCACTGCCGTGTCCAGCCGCGCCGTCAACCGATGAGAAGGTTTGCCGTCGGTCTTGACCTTGGCGCCCATCACCAGCGCCACGTCGGCATGTTGCAGATCATCCGTCACGCCGTCTATGACGATGAGGATGGCAGAGACTGCCAATAATGCGACCAGCCCCGCGAGAGCAACTCTCCACGAGCAGCACATCCGTAAACGCCCAAGAAATCGGCCCAGTCTCCCCATGAACCCGGCGATTCGTGTTCCGATCCTGAAAAATACTTCACGCATCACTCAAGGCCAATTTCAGCGCCAGTACAGCAAACACGAGGGCAAAACTGCGCTGCACGTTTCGCATCGCCCTGGGTGAATTCAGCAAGTAAGTGCTGACCCAGCTGGCCAATATGCCGTACAAGATGAAGATCACCAGGGTCATGAGCATGAATATTGCGCTGAGGCCGATCATTTGCTGTGTGGGAGAGGATGCATCCGCCGAAATGAATTGCGGCAGGAAGGCGAAGAAGAAAAGTGCTAACTTGGGGTTGAGGATATTGACCAGAATTCCTTTTAGAACGATCTGGATTGCATTCTGGTTGCTTGCTTGGCCTTCCAAATGGATCACACCCGTATCCCGCCACATCGACCAGGCCAGATAGAGCAGATAAAGCGACCCGGTGATCCTCAAGATCTGGAAGATGACCGCACTATTATGCAGGATCACCGAAAGACCGAAAATGCTTGCCGTCAGGTGTGGAAGAATTCCCGCCGTGCAGCCGATCGCTGCAGCAATACTCGCCCGCCAGCGCAGCGCCAGCCCTGTCGAGACGGTATAGATTACTCCCGTGCCGGGAACGAGAACGACGACGAGCGAAGTGAGTAAAAACTCGGCATTGATCATCTTCGCGCCCGTCCGTTTCCAGCTCTCTCAGCCGCAGCTCGACGGTTTCGACAGTCGGTCGCCTTCAAGATTTTCGCAACCTCAAGTTTGGAATTTTCAAAGGCCAGGGAACAACATAAGAAAACCACGGCATTGATTCCCTTCACTTGCAGATATCACTCACTCCAGCCTCTTCTTCAACTCCGCCAATTCCTCGGGATCGACAAGATACTCTTCCACGAAACCACAATCCGTACAGGCAAATCGACTGACTTTCGAATAGCCGGTATCATGCAAACCAAAGGGGTAAATTTTGGACATGAAAGACTCACCAGCGAGTTGGACGATCTGGGTGGATTCGCATTTCGGACATCGTTTTTTGGTCTTCATCGATCGTCTCCTGTGTAACGAATGAAGGCAAGGATATCACTCTTCGAATTCTCCGTAACCAGGTGATCCGCTTCCGGATATTTTATCCGGAATGCTCTTCCTATCGATCTGGTATTGTCCATATATCAATTGACATAGGGATCCGAGATTAGTAAACGAACGGGAAAAGCCTCCAGGTTCTTTCCCGATACTGTTGATAGACTTCCCCATAGGATTGCAGCAATTCACCCTCCTCGGAACGGATGCGGCTGAGAATGGCGGGTATCATAAAACCGATAGTGAGTATAGATCCTATGAAACTCGCAATGATTAAGGGCCACCCTACAATCCATAGGGTCATCGCTGTATAGAGGGGGTGTCTTATCCAGCGATAGGGACCCTCTTGAACCAGGCTGGAGCCGTCGACGCGGTGCGATCTCGGTGAGTAGGATCGACCCAGATAGAATCGTGCTGTTAGACCCACGATAATCGCAGCCGAACTTAGTAAAACGCCGCATATAATAACGAAAATTGGCATCGCAGAGGCAACCCAAAACGTCCGATCCCATACGGAAATCGGCACGGAAAGGATCAACCCCAACGGGATCAAGCGATTGGCCAGATCGGCGGTGCTCCTGGGACGATTCACATCAACGAAAGCTGTTGCTGCCAGCCACATGCCGATGCACATACTCACATAAAGCGTTTCAGCCCAGTGATCGAAAAACCACAAAGGATTTCCAGTAACCAACGCAGGGAGACAAAGCGCGACTACGATCGTAAACGGGATGGCGATAAACCATTTCGTGATGTTAGTCACCACGTATGTCCAACAAGAAGTAAGCTAATCATTCTCACCTCGCATACATATAGCAGATTCACTTCGAGGCGCTGACGTATTGGTATGATGCTAATCCTCCCGGGCAGTAAGTAGACTCTGTAGATCTTGACGATCCGCAGGCAGTCCGTAAAGTTCCATCAGGTCACTCTGAAATTCCCATAAGGGATCATGCTCGACCAAGCCACGGAGCGCTTCAATTTGCGCTGCCGTCAGATGGCGCACCTGACGAGGCGCCGCTTCCGGAACTCCCTAAAAATCGATCTTGCGCCTTCCGCTTTCTTGATCTCTCGAATAGGCGCTGCCTGCAGAAATAAAACGGTCATCCTCGAAGAGCAGATCCAAACGCGTTCCTGCAGCATGGATGGCGTCCTCGGGATCGTGTTGTAGACACACGGCTTGTAAGAGCGTTTGCAGCGCTCAGCCAGATCCATGCGTTCTAGCGCATCAGTAGAACCCGATGGCACATCAGAAAAGGCATCCTTGGGCATCGCTCCTCCTGGTACACCATTCTATTTGCTGAAACCACCACTTCTCACAATCCATTTTTCCTGTTCGTTCCTCAACGCGGGACCACCGCCCCGTACATGGGCTGTCCAATACCGCAAAGCGGCTGTTACTCCAGCGGCACCAAATCGATGATCAACAGCTCCGGCCGGCAGAGGAATCGCAACCGGGGTGCGTTTCCTCGTTCCATACCTATGCCGCGCGATACGATCAGGTCCTGCCCCGGCGCGAAATGGGTGATTCCGGCCCCCCAGGCGCGCGGCACTCTGGATACCGTAAATATCGGTCCAAGGAAGGGAAGACGTACCTGTCCACCATGTGTGTGCCCGGCAAGCAACAGATCAGCTGCTGCATTCCCCAGACTGTAGTCCGGTTTGTGGCCAAGTACAATGTGATACTTATCCTGGCCCGTCACGGATAAATTCGGATCTCCAGAATCCTGTAAACTCAACCCCGTCAGAACTATCGAACCCAAATCCCGGCTGGATGTAACCTCAAAGGGGACGACAGGAATTCCCGCAAAAATTTCGGCCCAGTCCCCCCGATCGACATTTCCCCGAACAGCATACATGCCCAGCGGCGCATCGAGTCCGGCATGAAGCAAGATTGTATTAAGTTCTTCTTTCGCAACGCGGTAGTCACCTTCGTTTGAGATGTGCAAGTAGTCCCCCGCAAAGAGAATCAAATCCGGATGCTCAGCAGCGACCAACTCGAACACGTGCTGCTCATATTCCCCGGGTCGATCCGTTTGCACATCGGCGATCACGGCCACTCGCACAGCCTCACGCAGCTTGCCGGATTGAATGGTCACCCGCGTGATTTCCAGCCAATGGGGCTCGACAAGAAATGCGTAAAATCCTATCAGCACAATGCCGATGGTGAGAACAGTGGACAATACGGCAAGCGATTTGCGATTACGGCGAAGCGAGACAACCGCTACCCCAACGAGGAAGCCTGGGTAGTGGACAAACAGCGCCCAGCATAACAATTGACTTTTCCCAAAAGCATCGATTGTACTGAAGAAAGCCGCAACAATCGTAAAAACAACCAGGACCAGGCCCAGCGTAACTGCAGAATAAAACGTGAGCCGCGATTTCAGTTGCCAGAGCAAAATCAACGCGCCGACAACGAACGCCAAGGACAATGCGTTGTAAACGATCACAGTTGAATGCATGGAGGCAGCTCAATTCACTCGGAATATTGCCAGTAAGCACAGTGTAATCAGTTAATCCTGCTTCGGATGTGCCTCGAAAAACTCCCAGATCAACTGCGAGGCGGAAATGGTCAGCGCGGGTTGGTCCGAGCCGACCAAGCCGCCCTGCCCTCCGGGCCAGGAATGTCCACCATCGATGATGGTGTACAGCTCCACGGCGCTCGAATCCACACACCCCGTCCATGTTTCACGCCGGATATCGGCAAACGAGTCCAACTGCGCTTCGGAATCGCACGCGTTGGCTGAAACCCAAAATCCGATTGACTCCGGCACCGAAGTAAAGTCTACGGTCACGAGCGCTTTGGCGCCGTAGCCACCATCGTAAAGAATGTGCTGGTCGTCCGTGCCGTGGAACTCGATCACGGAGATCGGTTGTGCCGGATGACAGGATGGAAAATTCAACGTCCCCGCCACGGGCGCGATGGCAGCGAAGAGATCGCTCGCTTCGCACGCCAGCCGGTGTGAAAGTATGCCGCCGTTGGACATCCCCGTGGCATAAATCCGTTTGCTGTCGATGTCGACCAACGCTTGTAGATCCGCCACGATGCCACGTACGAAACCGACATCGTCGACGTCCTCCTGCTGGGCGTATCCGCAGCAAGCGCCGCCGTTCCAGGTCAGCAGTTTATCGTCGGCAAAACGGCCTGTGCCGTTGGGATAAACCACAATAAATCCGTTCACATCAGCAACGTGGTTGAAGCCGCTCATGCGTATGGCACTTTTGGCATTGCCCGTCCCGCCGTGGAAGACGAAGACGAGGGGAACAGATTGATCCCTATCGACTGACTCCGGTACGTAAAGTATGTAGGATCGACTGCGGCCTTCGTGAGTTAAGTAACGGGTGCTTTTGCCCGGGGATATTTTGGGTGATTGAGTCGTGCCGATGGATGTGCTGCGTGCACAGCTCAAGGTCGTGAGCACGAGCAGGATTACTGGCAGGTAACTTTTCTTCATGCTATCCCACCAAAGCGGGTTTAATAGAAATTGGCGGTAGTCTAGCTGCGAAGGAACGAGTCGCTTATCGATTTCCCGATTCCCCGCATGCACAATGCGTTTCGCTGTGCTGGTATGCGCCGATTCTCACTCGTCGTCCCCACGGGACGAGGTTTCCACCTTTCAACAACCCGGCTCACCCTCGTGGCCACAGCAATCCTGCCGCAGTGCGACTCTCCGCCAGAGATTGCGGGCAAGCTTGCGGATTTTGAGCGGCCAGGGCATATCCTGGCGCATGTTGGTCAGGAAATCAGAAAGTGAAGGTCGTTGCATCATTACACATCTCCCCACTAGGAAATCCTTGGAATTGGGCTACGTCGATTCCGTCTATGACGAATTACTTTGCAGCACTCGGTTCTGAATCAGGTTGAATGTTCTTATAAAACCACACGGCCAGCAGAATCCCCACGAAACATAAGATCATGAATGGAATGGCTTCGACGGCGTTTAGTGAACCATCCTGAAGCAGCGGTACTACGATCCATGCAGGAATGGCTATAAACATCATGAAGCCATGCGTAATACCGATACCGGTCAGCAAGTATCCCCACGGAGAACGCCGCCAGAGTAGAAACGCGGCAGAGAGTGCGAGTGGGACAATTAAGCCCAGGTCGAGTGCTTGTGACTCAAGCGTACTAATACCCGCAAGCTCATCGGACAAGCTGTTGCTCATCGCCATCGGAATGATGCGTCCCATCCACAACCCAATCAGCATCACTGCCAACAACACCATGTACCCGATGAAGATTCGAACCGGGAAACGCTCTGTAAATCGCTGCGGAAGACGAGCGATTTCGATACTGCTCAGATTTATCGCCAATCCGAAAATACTCAAGGCGAAAATTGCCACGTACACCAAAAACAATGGGTTGAAAGCCATCATCGTGGCGTACATCAGATAAACATAGAAAAAGTAGGAGAACATCCCGCTCAACAGCAATCTCCCGCGTAGTGAATTACGGTTGGTCAAATAGGCGCCTGCCACAAACAATGGGACCGCTACCAGCAAATTGATGACATCCCAGATAACCGCTTCACGCGCCAGCGAGAATGGATCGTATCGATACAATCCACTGCCCTGGAAAACCGCAAGATCTCCACGGACGGTAACATGTTCGATCTTGGATTCCTGTGTACGATAAAAAAATCCTGTTGTCGTAGCAGTGAGTACCAGAATCAGAATCAATACGACGATAGACTTATTGATCTTCAGCATCGTTTCCCTTTCATTTTTCGGCTACAAGCCTGCGTTATACCATACATTTGAAGACACAGAGAAAGTCAGCCAATGCTTGGTGCAAACGCCACACAAACATCAGCTAGGGCTCCTGGAGTAGTTCAAGGTCCATGGAATCCGGAAATTCCTTCTGTACGTCTCCAACAATCGATCGTTGCTGCATATCCAATGGAAATTAGGTCACGTCGTACTCAAAGACATAGTTCTGGGGAGTCTCCGCAATCTTTTCCCCAAAAAGGTCGACGTTGAGATAAGCAGGGATGCGCATCATCCCAAGCGCACGCGGCGGGAATATCTTCACCGGGAACTCATATCCGGTTAATCGGACACGAAACCCCATGCGTGTGCCGAATAACCCGGCCAACGCTTCCTCAGAGAAGCGGAAGTAATCAAGGGGATAGGCGTGAAGCGGAAACGACTGGTGGGTCTGGATGTACAACACACCCCCGATGCGCAACGCTTTCATCACTTCGTGGGCAGCCCGGTGTGGATACTTGAAGTGCTCGAAAGTCGAGCAGGATATGACGACGTCGAATTGGTCTTCCCCGACCACATCTGTGAGCCGATGAACATCAGCGACGAAGTCGACATCAGCACCAGCCTCAATGTCGGTGCCGAGATATTCACCGGCGTGAGGAATCCAGTCTGAATGCAGCGTGGAACGTGATTCAATCGAGCGTTTGGCGCCGAGTTCGAGTACGCGTGGATTACGCATTGACCGGCAATGCAGGATAAACGCATCCAGCGGAGATTCGCGCCCTCGGCGCGTATCCCATCCGACAAGCAGATCGGCGAAGAACGCCGTGGCTCGATTGATGACACTCTTAGCTTTCATATCCCTCGTCCATGATGTTATCTGGAAGGTTTTCCTTCTCGATCGACTTGTTTGCTTTGGATGAAGTCCGCATCAGGTAGAAATGTATTTTCATCTTTTCTAGTCTACGTTCTCGCTGGGAATCCCATTTCCTGACTGCGCCAGGTTCATTGCGGCCTCGAACTCCGGCAGCGCAGGGATGGCGCCCAGTTTGGTGGTGGTCAGCGCGCCGACAGCGTTGGCAAACAGCAGCGCCTTTTCAAGCCGCACTTCGTCATTCCAAATGTCAGGCCTCTCGAGCAGGTTCATCAACAGACCGGCGACGAAGCCATCTCCCGCGCCGGTCGTATCGATCGTATCGACTTCAAAACCGGGGATATGCCTATGTGCTCGTTCCGTAAAATAGTGACAGCCGGCATTCCCCATGGTAACCACGAGCAGCTTCAACACCGGCTGCCAGAGTCGCTTTACCGACCGCACATAATCCGGCTCTCCGGTAAGGAATTGCAGCTCTTCTGCACTGGCCTTGATGACCTGCGCGTGCTCCCAACCCAGCAGCATCCCATTTCGAGCCGCTTCTTCCCCCGGCCATAGCGGCAAACGCAGGTTCGGATCATAGGAGATCATCAAGCCCGCGTCCTGTGCGAGTTTCACGGCGTGCAGCGTTGCGCTTCGACTGGGTTCGCCGATCAAGCTGATCGAACCGTAGTGGAATATTTTTGCCTGACGGATCGACTCCTGATCCACTTCCTCGGGTTTGAAAAGCATGTCCGCGCTGGGGTGGCGGTAGAACATGAAATCACGCTCACCACCCGCGGTGAGTGTGACGAAGGCCAGCGCGGTTCGGGCTTCTTTTGAGAAGACCAATGGTTTTGTGTCTACCCCGTTATCTTGCAGCGTCTGGGCTAAAAATCTGCCGAATTCGTCGTCCCCCACTTTGCCCATGAAGGCCGTCTGGACACCCAACCTGGACAGCCCCACCGCCACGTTCGCCGGCGCTCCCCCGGGAGCCTTCTTGAAGGCTGGCGCCTCCGCCAAAGAAACCCCGGATTCAGTGGGTACGAAATCGATCAACAATTCGCCCATACAGACGACGTCAGCCATGGCACATCCTAAATAAGCCCGATTTTCGGCGACACTTTAATGCCATTCATCTTGTGTCTACCAACCGATCAGTACAAACGTCGATGTTCGTATAATCCCCATCAGGATCGAAATTCGATCATTTCTTATTGGCCACATAAATATCCGTCTCGATCTTCTCACCGTTCTTGTAGAAGGCATGAACGAAATAGAGATTGCCGGCGGCATCGAGCGTAGGTTCACCCGAGAGTTGGGAGACGATCAGCTCGGGTTCCGACCATTCACCATCGACAAGCCGCGATCGGAACACTTCCGGTCCGCCGCCGGAGATACGTGTAAACCAAAGCTCGCTCCCATCGACCGAGATGAACGGCTGCATCTCAGTCACCTCGCTGTTGACCGCTTCGATATTGATGGGATCGGCCCACGTATCTCCACTTCTGGCGCTCACCCAGATGTCGTAGCCGCCCATCCCATCCGGGCGCTCGGAACTGAAAAAGATGGCGTCGCCGAGTACATGCAGTTCCCCGACCTGTATCTCCTTTACTAATCGATCCCCCGCGTACTGCCAGTTTGCCCATTTCCCGTCGCGCCATTCGGCAGTAAATATATTCAGGCCGGAGTATCCCTCGCGTGCCGAGCCGAACCACATCACGTTGCCCTGGATGCATACGGCCCCGTCGAGCGCGAGTTTTCCGGGGTCCTGCAGCCACACCCGCGTAGCTTCGCTCCAGGTATTCCCGATTTTGTGGGAAACCCAGATGCCCGATACGCCATCCAACAGCTGCTCCTGCGCAGGCGCATTGGCATCCGGTGTGAAGTAGAAATACAGCGAACTGCCATCCGGCAGAATGAAGGGCGAATCCTCCACGCCGGCGGTGTTCAGTGAATCAGACAGTGGAATCGGTCGTGCGTATTCGTCCGAGTGGAGAACCGGCGGGTTAGGATCGGTCTCGGGACGGCGCTTGACGGGATCGACGGGAATCGCGGCTCGGCGGTCGATATCGGGATCGGTTATTTCCGCTGTGCCGCTTTCATCGCAAGCGTATAAAATGATGCACCCAACAAAAAGCGCGGCGTTTATGCATGTGCCGGGCTTCATTTGCGCTCCTTCCACCATTCGACTCTATAACATCCAACGGGTCAGGCCTTGTGGTACGGATTCTCGGTAGGATAACAACACAGTACGTTGTCCGTAAATTTGATCCCGCAGAAGTACGGACAGATGGAAACGTTCTTTACCGCACAGCGGTGTTCCATTGTGCCATCAGCTTCATTCCACGGGCAAGGGTCTTGTGTCCAACCGATCTTGTCTTGCGGGGTAACGAGATCGATGTCCATGTTTGCCCCATCGAGACTTCGAATTTCAGGCTTTTTGTTCACATCCCGCTCCATCTGTCAGTGATTCATGCCAGTTCGACCTGGATCACGACCCGGCTTCGAACCTGGCGTTCGACATCCGCGCTGACGGGTTGTCCATGCGTATCGAGTGCCACGTCAAAATACTTGGCGTAGTTCGGCGCATGCTGGAAATATTCGGTCAGCGTCGCCGCCAAGCCGCGTTCATCCTCGATCACATCCTCCTTGCCTTTTACTTGCCGGCCTCGCAATTGTAGAGCAACATCGCTGCCGCCACGAAGATTTCGCCACCACGTTCGAGCGCGCAAGCTGACGATCGTGAGCATATCCCCTCGGCGCAGGTAATTTACCGGCGTGGTGTACTTTCTGCCCGTTTTGCGGCCTTTAACTGTGATGAGCAAGATGTTCTTGCTGAGCAAGCCATGAAAGGGCGAGCGCAAGATAAAAGACATAAACCCGTTCCCCACTCGAGTGAAAAAATGCCTTAATCCCATTCGCTCAATTCCCTCCTCTTCTTCGATCCTGCACCGAACGACGTCAAGCTGCTTCACCCTGCTTGGGTATCAGGAGGCGCTGCCAACCAAATTGCCTCGCGGAACGGATAACTCAAGGTCCGAAAGCGGATAGGACGAACACGGATGGATGTAGCCATACTGCATATCCGCAGCTCTCCGGCCGTCACCGTCGGGATTTACATATACATCACCGGCAACGAGTAGCGCGTGACAAACCCCGCACGTTCCCGAGCGGCATTCCGAAGGCGGCGCCAATCCCGCCCGTTCCATGGCCACGAGCAGCGTTTCCGTGGCTCGAGCGGGTATGACTGTCGTGAGACCGCCAATCCGGACCGTTAATTCAAAGCTCTTATTGGCCGCGCTTCGTGGAAAGCCCGGCGCTTTGCTGACGTCGCGCGCCTCACCGTACACTTCGTTGCGGATGCGTTTGGGGGGAAGCCCGAATGCGGTCAACTCCTGCCGGACAAACTCGTACATTGCCTGGGGACCACAGATGAAGAATGTG
>CAYYVY010000041.1:23879-27704 GCA_964475265.1 uncultured Anaerolineaceae bacterium
CCCGCAGACGAAATAGCTGCTATGTGCTACGTCGGCATACTTTTTAATCAAGTCGGCAGTAATGAACCCCTGCTCGCAATCCGGCAGAGGCGCCTCGTCACAGCTCAGCACGTGCACAACCTTGATCCTGCCGACGGACTGCCCTTCAAGCTCCCCGAGTTGCTCGTAAAAGACAATATCGTCCTTGTCGCTGCTGCCGTAGAGCAGCAGCAATTCCGCATCCATATCCCCACTGACGATTTCTTTCGCCATCGAGCAGAATGGTGTAATTCCCGAACCACCGGCCAGACCGACGATCTTCTGCCCGTCGCGAATGGGCTCGTGATAAAACTGGCCGCACGGACCTGAAGCTACGATTTTGGTCCCAACCTTCCAATTGTCCCAAACGTGCGGAGTGAAGAATCCGTCGTCGATTTTACGGATGGTGATGTCGTAAAAACCATCTTCTCCTAATGCTTCGTGCGGTGCGGAAGAGATCGAATAGGGCCGCGTGATCCCAGTCTGATCGATTTCGACTTTCAGACTTAGATACTGCCCCGCGCGGAAACTGGCCAATTGTCGGCTGTGCGATTCGGGATCGGGTTTCAAGCGGAACGTCCTGGTCGTCTTGGTTTCGTCGCGGATTTCGCGGATCACCAGACTCTGGCGTTTCGGATGCAGTCGCTCGGCCAAGGCGTTCACCGGACCCAGCACGATGGGCTGCGCCGGGGCTTTGACGAAGCGTTTGCGGCGAGAGGAGCGCAAGCGGATGAAGCCGAACAAATCTCGAAGGGATCCTTTGACGCTGATCTTCATGATGCCCCTCCTCTTGTTTTCATCTCGCGTATCGTCAACAAAGCTCCCACCTGCCCCGACAAGAAACTGCTGCTGTAACCATGGCAGCGGAAAGCGGAACCACCGCTGAACTGTAAGCCGCCGATGTGCTGATCCTCCGAGAGCATCATCATACGCGGCAGCAGCGAGTCCCAGGGCTCTGGTTCGTAGCCATAGATGATGCCGTCGTAAGAACCGGTGTAGCGGGCGAAAGTCTGCGGGGTCGCCACCTCGTACTCTTCGATGTGCTCCCGCAGCGATGCGCCAGTGGCTCGCTCGAGATCGGCGATCAATTCGGAAGCGATCTTGTTCTTCAGACCGACGTATTCCTGCGGTTTGACGTTGTACCAGGCTTCCGGCCGATAGAGCGTGGTAATGAAGACGATCGACGTGCCCGGCGGTGAGCAATCCGGAATGGCGTTGTTCAGGCACACCACGGCCTGCAGATCGGGAGTGTCCAGCGTTTTGAACGTTTCGTATCCGGCGGCGGTGTCCATGTTGCCGTAGATCATGTAGCTGTACTCCCGCAGGCCGATTTCCTCCGGCGGAGCGTCCAGTCCCAGATAGACCACGAAGCCGCTGAGGCCGGGCAGGCGGGCGTTACACTCCTGCAGCGCAATCGCCGGAACCTCGGATTTCGGGTGGATCAGTTGGTTGTAGACCAACGTGGGGGATGCATTGGCGACCACGTATTCGGTCTCGATGCGGTCACCTTTCGACGTCACCACACCTACAACTTTGCCGTCTTCGACCAGTATCTGCTCGACGCGTGTGTTGTATTGGACGTCACCTCCCAATTCCCGGATTCGGGCATCGAAGGCCAGGGCGATTTCGTGTGAGCGCTGTCGGGGAATCCAGGCTCCGAAGGTGATGAATTTGACCAGCATGCCGCCGAAGATGGTGAAGTTGGTGCGGTTGGTCGGCACCCCGATGTAGGACCACTGAGCATGAAGGATTTTACGCGCCTGCTCGGGGATGTTGAGTGCCTCGGCCACCTGATCGACGGTATACGGCGCAGTCTTGAGGAAATTGGTATGCTGGCTGAGCAGGTGCTTTCGATCGGGATTGCCGCGAGATTTACCCACATAGGCAAGCCCTTCCAGCACCTCCCGGCAAAGCGCAAGATACTTCGTTACAGATTCTTTACTGCCCGGAACGGCTTCTTCAAGCGCATCGACAAATGCGTCCACTCCATAGGGCATGGTGATGTCCAGCGCTTGCTCGGGGTCGGTGAGGATCAAGCGAAACGCCTCGGGCACTTCGACCCAATCCAGAAAGATACCCAATTCATCCTCGAAAAACTGGCGCACGCTGCCGCTGTTCGTGGGGGAACCGATATCGGCGAATTGGTGCAGGGACACCTCGAATTCGAACCGGCCACGCCTGAAGCTGGAGGCAAAGCCACCCGGAATGTTGTGCTGCTCCAGGAGCAGGACGCGTTTGCCCGCCACCGCCAGGCGCGCCGCGGAGGCCAATCCACCGTTCCCCGCGCCGACGACGACGCAGTCGTATGCTTGTTGGATTTGTTGTGTTCCATCTGCCATGGAGGCTCTCCTTCGAACACTCTTGGATAAAAGAAAATGTTCACGTCCCAAGTTTGGATTGCACAGTCAAAGCGTACTCGGTCTAAAGGATCCGATAGACCATAGACCAATGCCTTTTCAGATACAACACCCAGAAGCCGAAGTTGCTTCGCAAGAAGTGCGAACGCAGCCTCAGCGAATCGAATTTACTGGCGCGGGCGAAAATGTCGAACTTCATGCCCATATAGAATTTTCCTGCTTAGCATGTGTAACTCGTGCGCACGCTGGTTGATTGTTTTATGCGGCGCATCTACGTAGAGGCAGAGAAACTAAGATTCTTCACCCATCACAGTCATTCAAGCATGAATACGATCACGATCTAAGATGTTGCTTTATTGGAGGGAATCCATTTCCCAGAGGTTGTAAATGACTCCGAACGGATCTCTTACATAACAATCCTGGCCCTTGCCGCGCCAGCGAATGACCTCACATCCATGCGCCACCAATTCCTGCCGGGCTAGATCGAGGTCTTCTATGAACAACTCCATCACCAGGCCGCTGATTTCTTCGTCTTCGATGACGAAAAAATTGAGCGGGTCGGCATCGTGATCCCCGAGGGCGGGATCATCGGAGCGGTTGTCAAATCCGAGCACTTCGGAGTAGAACTTAACGGCATCGGCGAAGCGTTCCGTCCGCACGGCAACGTTCGGGCTCATCATGAATTTCATCGCAGCACCCCATTTCCCATTCGAATATGTCGGCTTCTTCAAGAACTCGATCGTGTCTTCGTCTATCAACCACACTATCGCAGATGAACGACGTTCGCCGTAATGTAGCGTGCCTGGTCGGAACACAAGAAAGCGATGATCCAACGACGATTGCTCTCATTATCCGTACATTCAATACAAGCGAGATGCCTGACTTTACCAATTGCAATCCCAGTATCCTACCCAATACAACTTACACGATTTTGCATGATTTCTTAATATAAGAACTATATTGTTGTCCTCTCATCTGTCTTTACCTTGATCAGTTTAAATACCAATTTACGCTTTGCTTCCGCCAAGAACTCCGAGACCGGAGAATCCGGTTGTGCGGTAAAGTAAGCCCTGGTAACTGGATTTTCGTTGACATAAATCTTCAGAATCGGCGCCGCTGATTCTGGCGGCAATTCGTGGATCTGATAATCAATTCGGTCATCGCCCTTGGATAAATGTACCATCCCTGAAGCCCGAGCATTCTTGACCCAATCTACTTCCCCATAAGGCGCCACAAGCCAACGATTGTTCCCTTCTTCTACCAGCACAACAGGCACCGAATGTAGCCGTCCAGTTTTACGACCGGCGACGGTCAGTAAATAGTATCTCTTGGGTGCAATCCCTATTCGCAGCAGCCAAATAAAAATACGGTTGACAATGCGCCGGATGAGGTTGTATCGAAATTCGCGAGCCATAATAGATTACCTATTTATCGGATTTATTAAAAGATT